>JAFDYP010000428.1 GCA_018267355.1 Bacteroidota bacterium | reverse complement strand
GATCAAAAGTATTGGTCACCACATTATTCACATAGTAGGAACCTCCCGATGGCGAGCCACCTGTGAGCGGATAGGCCGATACGGTGCTACATACGAAGAGATTTGTATTGAGAGTGACTACCGTGTGTACCCTGTTTGTGATGATAGCGTAAGCCGTGTCCGTACAGCCTGATGCATTGCTCACTACCAGCTGGTAGGTACCTGCCGGTACTGCACTGGAGTCTGCTACGCCGGTCCAGTGGTACGATGCGTAGCCACTATTAGGATAGAGGGTGGTCAGGTCATAGGTGCTGCCCACACAGACGCTATCTGTCTTATTGCCACCGAGGTTAGGCCTCTGCCGGGTCAGGATGGTGACAGTCACGGTATCAGTACAGCCGCTTGCATTGCTCACCACCAGTGTATATACACCCGGGCCTACTGCAGTATCTGTAAATGTACCAGACCATGCGTAGCTGCTATATCCCCTGCCTGACGGGAAGAGGTTTTCGAGATTGTAAGTATAGCCCTGACATATGCTGTCTGTCACATCAGGTCCCAGGTCAGGCTTCACACGGTATCCTATAGTCACTATGGCAGTATCACTGCAGCCATTTGCATTGGTACCTATCACTGTGTATGTGCCGCTATCTACCGAAGCCGGAGTAGGTGTATTAAAAGTCAAGGTCACACCAGTACCCTGATAGTAGCTGTAGAGATCAGCCCTGCTGCCCGGACAGATGCTATCTGAGATGTCCGCTCCGAGGTTAGGCTTGCTGAAAATAGTCACATGGATATCATCCGTAGCCGTGCAGCCTGCAGGACTGGTCACTGTCACCGCGTAAGTACCTGTAGTAGTCACAGTCAGTATATTGCCAGTGGAACCACCAGGAGACCAGAGGTATGTATTAGTCAGATCGCCTGCAGTCAGTGTCAGCGTACCACCGCAGAGGGTCGTGTCTGGCCCGAGGTCTACTACAGGATTGCCATTGATGGTCACGTGTACAGTATCTGTACCGCCGCACCTGCTGGCTGTATCTGTCACTATGACGCTATAGTCACCTGTGACAGTCGCCACGATCTGCTGTGTAGTAGCCCCTGTAGACCAGAGGTATGCTGCTCCCGGATTGCCGGCATCGAGCGTCACGCCTACGTTACAGTTGGTCTGGTCAGGGCCGAGGTTTACCACCGGTGCAGGACGGATATATACTGTCTTGCTGGCGCTGTCTATACAGCCGAACGGAGAGGTGACTGTCACTGTATATACACCGCTGGTGCTCACAGTATCTATCTGTGTAGTAGGGCCGTCTGACCATGCGTAGGTAGAGCCCGCGTTGCCGGCGTCTATCTGCACACTGCCACCGCAGGTAGCTACCGGACCGCCGAGCAGGATGAGTGGTGTCGGATGCACATTGATAAAGAACGTATCAGATGTACCTGTGCAGGTCACACCGTTATTCGTATAAGATGGTGTGACGATCACTGTATCTATCACATCTGAGGTAGTATTATTGACTGCCGTGAAGGATGGCAGATCTCCTGTGCCACTCGTGGCCAGGCCTATGGACGGATCGCTGCTGGTCCAGTCATATACTGTACCTGCTACAGGGCCTGTGAATGGTACCGACGGAGCGACCGCACCATTACATACATCCACATCGGCTGATGGGTTCACTACCTGAGTAGGATTGACAGTGATGTAAAAAGTATCCGGTGTACCGCTGCAGGTCACACTGCTATTGGTATAAGAAGGTGTCACGATTATCGTGTCTGTCACCGGAGTAGTACCTGCATTGGTAGCGGTGAAAGAGGCGATATCACCATTGCCGCTCGTAGCCAGGCCTATCGTGCCATCAGAGCCGGTCCAGTCATATGAGGTGCCTGCTACTGCACCCGTGAAGCTAACTGTAGTAGTAGCGCCAGTGTTGCAAACGGTCTGGTCTGCAGATGGATTGACAGTAGGTGTAGGATTCACAGTGATGTAGAAAGTATCAAGCGTACCACTGCAGGTCACGCTGTTATTGGTATAAGAAGGTGTCACGATGATCGTATCTGTCACCGGAGTAGTACCCGTATTGGTAGCGGTGAAGGAAGCGATATCACCATTGCCGCTGGTAGCGATACCGATGGTGCCGTTAGTACCGGTCCAATCGTACGATGTACCTGCTACTACACCGGTGAAGCTAACCGTAGTAGTTGCACCATTGTTGCAAACGGTCTGGTCTGCAGATGGATTGACAGTAGGTGTAGGATTCACAGTGATGTAGAAAGTATCAGGTGTGCCACTGCAGGTCACGCTGTTATTGGTATAAGAAGGTGTCACGATGATCATGTCGGTCACCGGAGTAGTACCTGCATTGGTAGCTGTGAAGGATGCGATGTCGCCATTGCCGCTGGTAGCCAAACCTATCGTGCCATCAGAACCTGTCCAGCTGAATACTGTGCCTGCTACTGCACCAGTGAAGCTCACTGTAGTAGTTGCACCAGTGTTGCAAACAGTCTGGTCTGCAGATGGATTGACTGTAGGTGTAGGATTGACAGTGATGTAGAAAGTATCAGGCGTACCGCTGCAGGTCACGCTGTTATTGGTATAAGAAGGCGTCACGATGATCATATCAGTCACCGGAGTAGTACCTGCATTGGTAGCGGTGAAGGAGGCGATGTCGCCATTGCCGCTCGTAGCCAAACCTATCGTGCCGTCAGAACCGGTCCAACTGAATACTGTGCCTGCTACTGCACCGGTGAAGCTAACTGTAGTAGTTGCGCCAGTGTTGCAAACGGTCTGGTCTGCAGATGGATTGACAGTAGGTGTAGGATTTACAGTGATGTAGAAGGTATCCGGGGTACCGCTGCAGGTTATACTGTTATTGGTATAAGAAGGCGTCACGATGATCATGTCTGTGACCGGAGTGGTACCTGTATTGGTAGCCGTGAAAGAGGCGATATCACCATTGCCGCTGGTGGCCAGGCCTATGGTGCCGTCAGAGCCGGTCCAGCTATATACAGTACCCGCTGTAGGGCTGCTAAAGCTGATGATACCGCTGGCGCTGTTATTGCACAGGGTCAGATCAGCAGTAGGATTTACCGCAGGGGTAGGATTTACAGTGATGTAGAAGGTATCAGGTGTACCCGTGCAGGTCACCGCATTATTGGTATAAGAAGGTGTCACAATGATCATATCTGTCACCGGCGCTGTTCCTGTATTGGTAGCGG
>JAFDYP010000427.1 GCA_018267355.1 Bacteroidota bacterium | reverse complement strand
AGTTTGCGTTACATAAGATTGACAAAATATGAACCGGAAGGCTCTAAAAACCGGTTTTTGCCTTGTTTTTCGGTCAAAAAACCGCCTGAAAACCGCGCCATCAGGCCGTTTTAATATAAATTGTCCCCTACATTTTTATCTTTGCCGACCAATTCAAAAAATAAACATTAGAAAAAACAGGTATGGAAAGTATCATCTACATTCTCCCGTTGTTTGGCCTGGTGGGCTTGATCTACATGCTGGTTCTGCGGAGCTGGGTGGTAAAACAAGACGCCGGTGACGCCAAGATGAGCGGTATAGCAAACCACATAGCGGAAGGTGCTATGGCATTTCTCAAGGCTGAGTATCGTATCCTGGCCGTCTACGTAGTAGTGGCTGGTATAGGCCTCGGCGCGCTGACGCTCAACTCTAAAGTGGCTGAGCACTCCCATATCCTGATCGTTGTTTCCTTTGTGATCGGCTGCTTCTTTAGCGCCCTCGCAGGTTTCATCGGTATGAATGTGGCTACCAAGGCTAACGTTCGCACCACGCAGGCTGCCCGTACGAGCCTCTCTAAGGCGCTGAAGGTGTCTTTTGCAGGCGGTACGGTGATGGGCCTCGGCGTGGCTGGCCTCGCTGTAGTGGGCCTCTGCACCCTGTTCATCTTCTTCTTCCAGTTCTTCATGAATGGTGATATCAATAATGGCGGCCCTGAGATGATGAAGAAGGTACTCGAAGTACTGGCTGGGTTCTCTGTAGGTGCTGAGTCTATCGCACTCTTCGCCCGCGTAGGTGGTGGTATCTATACCAAGGCTGCCGACGTAGGCGCTGACCTGGTAGGTAAGGTAGAAGCTGGTATCCCTGAGGATGATCCACGCAACCCGGCGACTATCGCGGACAACGTGGGTGACAACGTAGGTGACGTAGCAGGTATGGGTGCCGACCTCTTCGGATCTTATGTAGCTACTGTACTCGCTTCTATGGTACTAGGCAACTTTCTCATAGGTGACAATCCGGGCCTTACAGCCTTTGGCGGTATCGGCCCGATCCTGCTACCTATGACCATCGCGGCGGTAGGTATCATAGCGTCTATCATCGGTACTTTCCTCGTGACCATCAAGGATGACAAGTCTTCTAACACTGATACTGTGCAGTCTGCCCTCAATCGTGGCAACTGGGTGTCTATCATCATCGCCCTCGCTGCGTCTTTTGCGCTGATCAAGCTGATGCTGCCTGAGACCATGAAGATGACCATGTTCACTGATGGTGATTTTGCCAGTACGGCTACTGAGGTATCCAGCCTCCGCGTATTCTGGGCGGTGTGTGTAGGTATGTTCGTAGGTGCTGCGATCAGCTCTATCACTGAGTACTACACCGGCCTGGGCAAGAAGCCTATCCTCGACATCGTACAGAAGTCTGGTACTGGTGCGGCTACCAACATCATCGCCGGCCTCGGTACAGGTATGCTTTCTACTTTCTTCCCTGTGCTCCTCTTCGCAGGTGCTATCTGGGGTGCTTATGCACTGGCTGGTTTCTACGGTGTAGGTATCGCAGCCTCTGCTATGATGGCTACTACAGCTATGCAGCTGGCTATCGATGCCTTCGGCCCTATCTCTGATAACGCAGGTGGTATCGCCGAAATGAGCGAACTGCCAGCTGACGTACGTGAGAAGACCGATATCCTCGACTCTGTAGGTAATACAACAGCTGCTATCGGCAAGGGCTTTGCGATCGCCTCTGCGGCGCTGACAGCTCTCGCGCTCTTCGCGGCATATGTGACTTTCACCGGTATCCGCGGTATCAATATCTTCGATGCAAAGGTGCTAGCTGCACTCTTCGTAGGTGGTATGATCCCGGTAGTATTCTCGGCCCTCGCTATGAACTCTGTAGGTAAGGCTGCGATGGACATGGTGAATGAAGTTCGCCGCCAGTTCCGCGAGATACCAGGTATCCTGGAGGGTACAGGCAAGCCAGAGTACGGCAAGTGCGTAGAGATCTCTACCAAGGCTGCGCTCCGCGAAATGATGCTGCCAGGTGTGCTCACTATCGTGACTCCGATCCTGATCGGCCTGGTGATGGGTGCTGAGGCGCTTGGTGCCTATATGGCTGGTGTGACTGTGAGCGGTGTGATGTGGGCTATCTTTCAGAATAATGCCGGTGGTGCCTGGGATAATGCCAAGAAGTCATTTGAGAAGGGTGTAGAGATAGATGGCAAGACATACTACAAGAAGTCTGAGCCGCACAAGGCTGCCGTAGTGGGTGACACAGTAGGTGATCCATTCAAGGATACATCGGGCCCGTCTATGAATATCCTCATCAAGCTCTCCTGCCTCGTAGGCCTGACGCTGGCTCCGCTGCTGGCTAAGGAGAAGGCCGTAGCTGCTGTAGACGCAGTGCCTACTACCATCGAGACACACGTAGAGCAGAAGAAGGAAGTAGTAGGTGACAGCATCGTAACTACGACAGATTCTACTACTGTGATCAAGCACTAATCAAATCTGAAAAGAATATCAGAAGCCCTGACTAGATGGTCGGGGCTTTTTGTTTGTTGTATGTTCCACGGAGAACTTTAGAGAAATTTTCGGATCGCCTCATCCGGGCGCTTGTATCCCGTGCGGAATTCATAGACATGTTTGCGCAGTGGATGAAAGGCATAAGTGAGCTGGACCATGAGGCCAACGCTCTCGTCCAAGGTGAAGCCGGTGATCAGAAAGCCGGCTTTCAGTTTTGGCAGTATCACCTTGTTATTTGATGCATGGTGCTGGCTTGTTACTTTTTGAAAGCCGCGGGCTTTGAATTGCGTCAATAGCCAGAGGAGCAGGGCCGGATAAACACCTTTGCCCTGATGGTCGGGCACGATACCGGAGTCAAACATATAAATAGTCTCTGCATCTATCTGGTAGCTACTATGCCAGCCGATGGGTAAATCAGCATAATATATCAAATAGAAAAGGGTGAGCCTGTGCCGGAGATTCCTGGCCAGATCGCTGCGGTCTGCCCGCTCTTTGGCGGACAACCAAACGTCTGTATCGATCTGCAAGACGTCGGGATAAACAATGCTACTATGTGAAGCATAAAATAGATCGAATTCAGCGGCAGATACTTCTGCGATGGTATATCCGGTCAATAGTTGTTCTTTTTCAAAGGGCATTTCTAAATATAAGTGAAGAC
Source organism: Bacteroidota bacterium (assembly GCA_018267355.1). Classification (GTDB taxonomy): domain Bacteria; phylum Bacteroidota; class Bacteroidia; order Chitinophagales; family LD1; genus UBA1941. The sequence continues at coordinate 20,824 of JAFDYP010000427.1, read as the reverse complement.
GATCCAAATTGTTAAAACTGGCATAGATTTTTATACCTTTAGGGAAATCAAAAAACTCATCATGAAAAAGATAAGCCTTACTCTCGGCCTGGTGGTGGCCCTCGTGATCTCAGCGGCAGCACAGGTGACCATAGGTGACGTGACCCTGCCGGGCAGCATCAAAGCCGGAAACACAAACCTCGTGCTGAACGGCGGCGGTACCCGTGTGAAATTCTTTATGGACATCTATGTGGCCGGTCTCTACCTGCCAGCTAAAAACGGTAATGCAGATGCTATAGTAAAGGCAAATGAAGCGCAGGCGGTAAGGCTCCAGATCACATCCGGCATGGCTACTTCTGACCGTATGGCGGACGCAGTGAAGGAGGGCTTTGAAAAATCTACAGGGGGTAAGGTAGCGCCTATCCAGGCTAAAGTCGACCGCTTCCTGAAGCTCTTTAAGCAAGAGGCTATCGTGAAGACCAATGTCTTTGAACTGGTATACGAGCCTAATGTAGGTACGAAGGTGTACAAGAATGGCAAACTGCTCGATACGATAGACGGTATGGATTTTAAGACTGCGCTCTTTGGTATCTGGCTGGGCAATGATCCTGTGGAACCTAAGCTGAAAACCGGAATGCTCGGTCAGGCGAAGTAAAAATATCAGAGAATATATTTAGAGAGGGCGACGCAAGTCGCCCTTTTTATTTGCCGCTATTTTATCGGTTGTTTTGAGCCGCGTTCGCCGTAGAAGGCGTTGCTGGTCTTGGTGTAGAGGTTGGCCAGCCATATCAGTAGTAGTTGCAATGGCAGGCGTGCGTACAATACCCATAGCGGCACATCCGGCCAACGGTCATGCGCTACAGCCATGTAGATATTGGCCGGGAAGATAGCGATGAGCAGCAGGATGAGCGCAAAGGCTGCTAAGCGGCGCGTCTGCGGTATCATCAGCCCTATACCGCATAGGATCTCTGCCACGCCGCTGATGTAGATCATGGCGATCGGTGCGGGCAGATAGGTCTCTACCATCCTGAGATATGGAGCGGGTTTCACAAAGTGCATGATGCCGGCTACGACATATACGGCAGCCATGATGTAGAGGAATACTTTTTTCAGCATAGTATTTGCTTTTTGGAATTTACACAGAATTGCTTTACTAATATCATGCCTTATAAATTTCCCCAATGATTGTTTTGCACTGTCCGTGGCTGCATGTGAGCGGTATGGCGCTATGGCCTTTTATCCTGATACGGGATAGGGAGGGGATGAGTGATGCATCGCTCATCCTGCATGAGCGTATCCACCACAGGCAGCAGCTGGAGCTACTGATCCTGCCGTTTTACCTGCTCTATGCAGTAAACTATGCGATCAACCTCGTGCGGTATGGAAGTAGATTGAAAGCCTACCGAGAGATCGTTTTCGAGCGCGAAGCATATGCTATGGATGCGAAGGAAGACTACCTGCAGCAGCGCAGACCATATGCCTGGCTGCGCATGTTCCACATGAAACATTGATCAGATCTGTACGGGTGTGTGCCTGTAGCGATATATCAGGAAGCCTCCGGAGATACCTGCACGGACCACGAAGAGACTCTGCTGAAAGTAGACATTGTAAGGGTCAGAGCCGTAATAGCCGACCTGGAAGAACAGGCCGGCAAAGGGTGTGCCCCAGATGCGGAAGGAGCCTGTCACAGAGATGTTGAGCCGCTTGGTGATGTCATAGATCGGCACCGTGCGCAGATCTCCGAGCGGACCGGTGCGATAGGGGGCGTCCCAGATGTACTCCATGTCCGCCCAGATGCGGAAGCGCTCGCGGCGCTTAGGCTGGTATTGCGGGCGGTAGATGCCGTGGCGATGATCATAGATGCCACTCTGGTAGATGGGCGCGTAGATCCAGCCTATCTGGATATTGCTGCGATAGCGCCCGTACATGTGCTCGGCACAGAGGAGGCTGTCTACAAAAACTTTTGGGTAAAAGGTGATGCCGGCCTTCCAGTATACCTGAGACGAGACGGAGAGCGTACGGTTATACCGGCTGTGATAGATGGCTTTTGATGTGTCTATTTTCTGGTGATCGAATGAATAAATGCCGCCATAGATCACCTGAAAGATGATGAAGTCGCTGAAGTCGCCATTGTAGCGATTGTAGTAGCCGCCATCTTGCGGGCGGAAGTGTATGCCATCCTGTCCGTTGGAGAGGTGGAATATCTTAAATCCAAAATAGTGTTGGTCCTTTCTGTTGTCCCAGAGTTTGCTTTGTGTGACGAAGAGTGTGACGCCGGGCTTGAAGCTGGGCGTGCGGATAGGCGTTGAGGTATCGCCACGGCTGCGGTCATTGCGCAGGAGGCGTACCTCTATGTCTGGATGGAGGAAGACACCAAAGCGCAGGCCGCCCTTGACTGTTTTAGCCCAGCGGCCTCCGATGGGGATAGGTGTATTGATCTGCGCCTGGATGAAGTATGGCTTGGCTGGAAATTGCTTTGTGTCGGGCCAGGCTTTGTCGTACTCACTATAGGCAGATAGTAGTGTCAGGTCTGACACCTGCATGAGCGTGGTATAGAAGTTTTGGGCGCTCTCGCGGGCCTGAGACTCGCGGGTGATGTAAGTGGTGTCCTGAGCTGAAGCCGCCGCAACCGCGAAGGCCGCTAATACAGCACAAATGAAAAATCTGAGGATGCCAGATGAGTAATGGTGTCGCAATGAGACAGAATTTGGATTCGATCCTTCAAAAAGAAAGCCAACACTCAGCGCCCACAGCTATCTCTTACTTGCGGGTAAACTTCATCAGGTTCTGCGTATTCTTATTAGCCCAGTGGTAGCCGAGAGAGAATGGCAGCGGCTTGATGTTGGCCGAGTCTTTTTTGTAAACCTCGTACAGCTCCTGCTGGTCTACGCCGGAGAAATCGCTCACAGGCTTTACATAGTTGCCGTAGAACTTTAGTGACCACTTGCTCTTGTCCAGATAGCGTAGCGCGATACCTGTATCATCCTGCAGGATTGACTTGCTTTTCTTCAGACAGATATTGCGGATGGTCTCAAAGGTGCCGTAGTTCATCAGATAGCTGGCAGACTTTACGTAGGTATAGCACTCCGGCATGGCGTTGAGCCATGTCTGCAGGGCAACGTTGCTCTTGAAGCTGGCCATGCCGCCATATGGATCATCGCAGAGATTGGTCTTGAAATAAACGATCTTCTGGATCTTGCTGGCGCCCTTCTTCTGGAAGTAGATCTCTACGCAGGCATTGGTGTACTTGCTCATAGAGTCTGTAGGGATCTCGGTCATAGTCTTGCCATCATCCAGCAGGTGCTTGTATTTAATGTCAAGCACTGTATAGCCCGCGCGCACAAGAAATACACATGCCACAGGTGTCACACCATTCCAGCGGTTTGATACATCGCGCAGCATCTTGTGTGTGATAAAGTAGCTCTTGCCAAAGATATCTTCCAGGGATTTTTGTACAGAATTGAGCGTGGCGATCGTCTTGGTAGAGTCCATTTTTTCCATCACAGGCAGCGAGCCGTATTTCTCCAGTGCGATCATGATGTACTGATCAGCATCGGGGAAGAACTGCACACAGTGCAGGATGTCCGGCCCGGAGAAAGGATAGAAGACAGTCTTAGGGTTGGCCAGCTCATCTGCCAGCTCTGTCTTGGCCCAGTCGCGCATCTTGCTCAGGCGTATCTCCTCTATATGGTTGAAGCCACGGTTCATGGAGTCGCTATAGAGCTTATAGTAGGCCAGGTTCTGGAGCTTCTGCGGGATGGCGACGGATGAGTCCGGCTTCATACCTGCGAGGTAGAGCGCTATATCATTGAGCTGGTTGTGCTCGGCCTTGCTGATCGTGGTGTCTGTGATGACCGGAGAGGGGGCAGCTGCGGCTGGCGCTGGTGCGGCAGTAGTGGGCTCTGCCTTGGCAGCAGGGTGGCTATTGCAAGAGGCCAGCAGGAGTACTGCTGTAGAGAGAGAAATGATCTGGGCGAAGAACTTCATATATCGATCTGCTTTGCTGTATAAATGTATTGATTTTGTCTCGGCGCCTAGCTTTTCTTTTCAAATTTCATGAGGTTCTGCACCTGGTCCTTCCAGTGGTAGCCGAGAGAGAATGGCAGCGGCTTTACGCTGGCAGAATCCTTCTTGTATGCCGCCTGCAGGTTGGCCTGGTAGTAGCCACCGTGGAAGTCTGCTATCGGCTTCTCATAGTTGCCATAGAGGGTGATCTTCCAGACCTTAGGATCATAGAAGCCAAACGCAATACCGGTATCGTCTTGTAGCACAGTCTTGCTCTTCTTCATGCAGATATTGCGTATCACGCTGAAGTCTTTCTGACACATCAGATAGCTTGCCGACTTGGCGTACATATAGCCCTCCGGCAGTGCATTGAGATATGCCTGCAGGCCCGGGTTGCCTAGCATACCTGGTGTGCCGAGATATGGATCATCACCGAGGTTCGTTTTGAAATAAGTGAGCTTTTGAATTTTGCTGCCGCCGTTCTTTTTGAAATAGATCACTACACAGTCATTCTGATGATGGCCCATAGAGTCGAGTGGCTGGTCTACTTCTTTACCATCTTCTGTCAGGTGTTTGTATCTGATATCAAGGATAGAGTGGCCTGTACGCTCCAGAAATACGCAGGCGAGAGGTGTGAAGCCATTATATTGGTTAGATACATTGTAGGCCATCTTGCGGGTGATGAAGTAGCTCTTGCCGATGATATCCTCGAGAGAGTTATTGATATACTTGAGTGTATTGCTGGCCTTTGCTGAGTCCATTTGTGCTGCCGCAGGCAGTGCTCCATAGCGCTCCAGTGCTAGCATGACATACTGGTCTGCATCAGGGAAGAACTGTACGCAGTGCAGGATATCCGGCCCGGAGAATGGATAGAGAACAGTCTTAGGATTGGCGAGCTCATTTGCCATTTCTGTTTTGGCCCAGTCGCGCATCTTGCTGAGGCGGTTCTTCTCTATGTTAGAGAAGCCTTTGTCGAGTGTATCGCAGTATTGCTTGTAAGAAGCAAGGTTACGCAGGCGTGATGGTACAGAGGAAGAGTCCTGCCTGATGCCAGCGAGATACAGGGCTACATCATTCAGCTTATTGTGGGCGTCGGTATTGATACCCGGCTCTATGATATCCGGATTGGCTGTTTCCTCTTTTTTAGCGGCTACAGCTACTGTGTCTTTTTTTTCTGTGTTGGTTTCAGCGGTTTTGGCTGGCTGAGAGCCACATGAGGATAGCACTATCGCGCTGATAGCTATGCCCAGAAAGCGGGGGGTAACTTTCATGAATTGACTGGAAATTTAGGTGCGCGAAATTACCTATAAGCTTTTGATTTCCTCATTTTTTGAGAGGAATTTTGCGGCAATCCACACCACGAGGCCTGCGGCTACGATACCGAGACCGATGCTGGCCTCGTATGGCTTGCCTTTAAGTACAAACCACATAAACCAACAATTAACAATCAGGAACAATGCCGGCGTGACCGGATAGCCCCAGGTGTGATATGGCCGCTCCAGCTCCGGACGGGTAAAACGCAGGATAAACACCCCAAGTACCGTCAGCGTTGTGAAAATGGACAGCGTGAAAGAAATGTAGGTAATGATCGTATCAAAGGACGAAGTATAAAGCAGTATAAGCGCTATAAGAGACTGAGAGACAATGGCTAATACCGGAATGCCGTTGCTGTTTTTCTTTGACAGGAAGCGGAATATGGAATAGTCCTCTCCTATCATCTGGATCACGCGCGGCCCTACGATGACCATAGAGGAAATGGTAGAGACGAGCAGTATAGAAATGATCAGGGAGATGAGGCGAGCTCCATTTTCACCGAAGATATATTTGGCAGAGATAAAGGCTACCTCATTGACCCCTTTCATCTCCTCTACCGGTGCGGTGCGGAGGAAGACATAGTTGATCAGGATGTAAAGTAGCGTCACGAGGATAGTACCTACAAGGATAGACAGCGGGATATTGCGGCGCGGGTTGTCCACCTCGCCGGCTATATAGGAGGAGGCATTCCACCCGGAGTAGGCAAACGACACATACACCAGAGAAATAGCAAATGGCATAGAAAACACATTGCGGCCTGTATCCGGGGTCGGCAGGATGGAGATGTGCGTATTGCAGGCGCAGAGCAGGCCGAATATGATGAATATGATGATCAGAATAACTTTTAATGCTGTCGCTACGGTCTGGAAGCCGCCACCGATGGAATAGTTGATGGACTGGACCACTGTGATCAGTATGATGACCACCGCACCGATCATTTGTGGTGAGTAGCCCGGTATGACTGTAGAAAAGTACTTGCCCAGGGCCCAGGAGGCTGCCGCTATAGGCGCCGCAAAGCCGATCGTGGCAGATACCCAGCCGGACAGGAAGCCGACCACCGGGTGGTAGATCTCCGAGAGGAAGTTATACTCACCGCCCGAGCGTGGCAGGGCGGCTCCCAGCTCGCTGTAGGCAAAGGCACCAAAGAGCGCAATGACGCCACCGATGCTCCATAGGGCTATGATGGCAGCAAAATCACTGATGCCAGGCAGCTGGTAGCCGAGGCTGGTAAATACGCCTGTGCCGATCATATTGGCTATGACCACAGATAGCGCGGTGGGGAATTTGATCTTACCGTTCATGGATTTAGGTAGCGGGGGCGCAAGTTAATCAAGTAATGCATATTTTCACGGCGCGAAAGGATACTTAACGATCCCCACCTCCGGTTCAGTATCTGTATTTGCTTTTTTCTTATGCCTGACAGTTCCCGTACCGACGCTTACGCCTCTCTTAGGATCCCTGAGTTCAGGGCCTATCTGCTGGCCCGATCTCTCACTACCATCGCACTGCTCATGCAGAATACTGTCCTGGCCTGGCAGATATACGAGATCACGGACAGTAAGTTTGCCCTGGGCCTGATAGGGCTCAGCGAGGCGCTGCCTTTTATCATTACGACCTTCTTCTCGGGTATCGCTGCGGACAGGTATAACAGAAAGCGGATACTTGTCATTTTCACCGGCCTGATGATCCTCTGCGCTTCCATCTTTGCAGCAGGCAGCTGGAACGGTGCGAATGCCGATACGGTGCATTGGTACTACATCATTATCGGTATCGTAGGTGTGTGCAGATCCTTTACCACACCGGCCTCCTCGGCTATACAGGCGCGTATCGTACCACGCGAGCTATATGCCAATAGTTCCACGTGGAGCAGCAATAGTTTTCAGGTCAGTGCGGTGATGGCTCCGATACTTGCGGGTATTCTGCTGGACTTTGTCACTCCCAGGTGGGTCTATCTGATCTGTGCGGGGATATTTGTGGTGTCGTTTTATTTTACCTCCAGGCTGGATGAACACTACCCACCGCCTATGGATGGCAAAGAGCCTTTCATCCGGTCGTTCTTTGGTGGGATACGCTTCGTGTTTGGCACACAGGCTATTCTTTCGTCCATATCGCTCGATCTTTTTGCAGTACTCTTTGGTGGAGTCACAGGACTGGTACCTGCTTTTTGCAAGGACATACTCCATGTAGGCCCTACGCTGATGGGCGTGCTGAAAGCAGCACTATTTCTCGGCTCTGCGGTGGCGGGCTTCCTGCTGGCACATCACCCGCCTACCAGGCATGCAGGCCGCAACCTGCTGATCTGTGTGGGCCTCTATGGCGTATGCATTATCGGCTTTGCGCTGTCGCATTGGTTCTGGCTCTCGTTTCTGATGCTCTTTATGGCAGGTGGCTTTGACAATGTGAGCGTGATCATACGTGGTACGATCATACAGCTATTTACCCCTGATGAGATGCGGGGGCGGGTCTCTGCGGTCAACTCTATTTTTATCAAATCGTCCAACGAGATCGGCGACTTTGAGTCGGGCCTGGCAAGCTCAAAACTGGGGCTGCAATACGGTGTCATATTTGGTGGTGTCATGACACTGCTGGTAGTGGCCGGTACGGCCATCTTTGCACCTACACTCAGGAAAATGCGTCTTTGATGGCAGTCACATTCAGACAGATCGCACCCGGTGATAATACGGCGCTAGCGACCATTATCCGCCGCACACTGCAAGACTATGATGCTGTGCGGGAGGGTACCGTCTACTATGATGAGAGTACAGATCATCTCTACGAACTTTTCCGGAAGGCCGGCAGTGTTTATTTCGTAGCTGAAGAAAACGGGATAATACTGGGCGGTGGTGGAGTTTTCCCTACAGATGGCCACGATGCGGCAACATGTGAGCTGGTCAAGATGTACCTGAGTGCGGCTGGCCGTGGTAGGGGTATAGGCCGGCAGCTGCTGGAGCATTGTATTGATTTTGCGCGCAGCGAGGGATATACGCAGATGTACCTCGAGTCTATGCCGGAGCTGCATCGTGCTATAAAGCTCTATGATAAAATGGGCTTCACGCGGCTCTCTGCGCCGCTGGGCCAGAGCGGTCACTACGGCTGTGGTATCTGGATGATCAGAAACCTGTGATCGCTATGACGGCTGTTTTATTGAATGGCGGAGGATTGCTGGTAGTAGGGTGCTGGATGGAGACAAAATAATTCCTGCCATCGGGCGTAAACATATTCCCTGATGTCTCGCAGCCCTCCGGACCCACCATAAATCTTTTGAGGTCTTCCAGCGTTGGATTTTGGATGGACATATCGAGGAAATAGACCTCGTTGTACACTTCATGCTTTGCGGAAACCTCTGCGCTGGCGCTGCCGTTTTTATCTCCGTCCGTGTCTTCGCTGATGATCAGGTATTTCTTGCCTCTGATAGTCGCAGATGTCATGGCATCGGGACTGGAGAAGCAAAAGCGCGAATTTACTTTGCTCACGCCTCCATTCAGATAGGGGCGCATCTTGTTTGTGCGGAGGTCCAGCTCTACTATGCGACCATAGTGGTCCTCATAGTTGTGACCAGTGGTGTGGCAGAGCTGGTCCAGGTGATGTGCCGGGCGCCCGCCCATCGCTATCTCGCGGTCAAAGCTGAAGTGATTGGTGCCAGACTCGCTGATGTAGAGCTTGTCGCCTATGGCTTCTATCCACTCGGTGCTATTGAGCATCGTGACATGGCGACGCACGGCTACATTTATGATATTCATGAGCGAGTCCTCCTGCATAGGCAGCGCAATCCAGGAGCCGCCCTGTGCATCTGCGCTCTGCTGGTAAGCATAGAGCTGACCACCGGTATAGACGCCGGGCTCTTTGCAGATATATTTAAATAGGATAGCCGGGACATTGTCTGAGGTCAGGTAGATGGTCTTGCCATCAGGCATGCACTGCGCATCCTCATGCGGATAGCGGCCAAATTCTTTGACCTTTTGTATAGCCTTATGCGTTTTGGGATCTACCTCTACCATCCAGCCATAGTTGAGATATTTCTTTTTGCCACGGTAGTCAGAGGTGTCTGTGATGCCAAAGCGTGTGTAGATCTCTGCATTGCTTTGCGGAAATTCTTCTTCTGTAGTCAGGATTGTTCCACGTGGAGTGATGGTGCCACCACAGTTGCGAAAGGTCTCTCCGACATTGCTGAAATCTACGGCGTGCTTGTCTCCCACTACGATCCATTGGCCACGCTTCTTGCGTACCTCAAACACGGTACCACCACCGCCATCGCCCAGTACTTTATTGGCGATGTGCTCTTCCTGATTGACATAGAGATAGCCGTGCTCACTGGAGCTATCTATAGGGATGTAGACGATCATGTCCTGGCTGCCTTTGCCCGGCGCCCTGGCACCGGCATTGGTCACTACAGTATCATACTCACTGTATAGCACAGTGTATTTGAACCCCTCAGGGATGATGACTGTGCGGGTATCGTAGTTGATGTCTACAGGCCGGAAGAGTGGCTGTGGCTGGGCTACAGCAAAGGCGCTGATGGCGACACAAGCAGCGAGCAAAAAGTTTTTCATCTGGTAAATATACCAGTCCGCTGCAAATGTGTTGGTAAGTAAAAGTTAGGCGATCACCTGGTATATCTCCCGCAGATTGCGGCCGAGACCATCATAATCTAGGCCGTAGCCTACTATGAATTCATTTGGGATCTCCATGCCCACGTAGTCTATGCGTAGGTCGGTCTTGAGTGCTTTGGGTTTGAAGAGGAGCGTGGCTACTTTCACAGAGGCGGGTCCGAGCGCCTCTGTAGCGGGTACTATTTTAGCTAATGTGTGCCCTGTATCGATGATGTCTTCTACGAGTATGATGTCACGGCCTTTGACATCTTCATTGATGCCTATGAGTGAGGTGAGCTCTCCGGTAGAGGTCGTGCCGCGGTAGGAGGAGGCTTTGATAAAGGATATCTCACACTGGCAGGTCAGATGTTTCACCAGGTCAGAGGCGAACATAAAAGAGCCGTTGAGTATGGGCACGATGAGCGGAGTTTTGCCGGCGTATTCCTGATTGATCCTGTCTGCCATCTGTCTGACGGCTGAGAGTATCTGCTGCTCGGTGATATAAAGCCGGAAAGACTTGTCGCCCAGCGTTATAGTTTGCTCCATCGTACTTCTTTTGGCAAAAATGTATTTTTTGAGAAATATAAACAAGAGCTCACTACATAGAGGGCACTGAGGTGGCACAGAGGGTATATAAAAAATAGGAGGGAATGAATTACTCCATTCCCTCCGTGATATCTCTGTGAACTCTGTGTAGTAAACTACTTCTTCATGCGGTCTTTGAATATCTTTTCAAACTTCTCGACCTTAGGGCGGATCACTATCTGGCAGTACGGCTGAGAGCCATGCTGATTGTAGTAGTCCTGATGGTAGTCTTCCGCTTTATAAAAGACGGAGAACGGAGTCACCTCTGTGACGATAGGGTCGCTGTATACCTTGGCATCTGTGAGTGCCTTGATGATATCCTGAGCTGCCTTTTTCTGCTCTTCATTGCGGTAGAAGATGGCGGAGCGATATTGTGTACCCTCGTCAGCACCTTGCCTGTTGAGTGTAGTAGGATCATGTACAGTGAAGAAAACCTTGAATATCTCATCGAGGTTTGTCTTTGTCTTGTCATAGGTGATCTGTACTACCTCGGCGTGGCCGGTCTCACCGGTGCAGACATCGCGGTAGGATGGATTTTTCATCGTGCCACCGCTAAAGCCTGACTCCACGCTCACGACACCGTCCAGGCGCTGATAGATGGCCTCTATACACCAGTAGCAGCCTCCGGCCAGGGTGATGGTATCGAGATTGGCATTGTTCATTGTTTGTGTTTTGTTTTGAGTGGAGGGATGAGTTTGCTTGCCCTGGCCGCAGCTTTGCAGGGAGAAGGCAAGGGCGACAAGAAGTAGCAGGGGAGCCTTTTGGATGAAGTGGGTCATTGGTTTATTTTATCCGATAGACGGAAATGGAGGCCAAACCTTACAGGCTGGATATGAGTAGCGTCTGACCTATCTTGATATCGTTGTCCTTTAGGCCGTTCAGGCGCATGAGGTCTTCTACCGGCACATTGTACTGCCGCGCTATAGAGTAGAGCGTATCACTGTCTTCTACCCTATGGTATTTGGTGTCATTCAGCGCACCTGTACCGGCATCGGCAGGTATGTTTTTGCCATCGTTGTCTACTACGTGAAATTTCAACGGCGTCTCGCGTGTTCCACGTAGCACTATGACCTGACCGGCCAGCGGCTGGCAGTTTTTGTCAATGCCATTGCGCTTGTAGAGGTCAGCTACCTGCACTCCAAATTTCTGCGCTACATCGCGCATGGTCTCGCCCTCCGCGAGCTCATACTGATAGTAGGATGTTTCAGATTTCTTTTTTTCCAGATAGATGTACTCTCCGTTTTTGACGCTGGTAGCTGCCGTCATATCGTTGTACGCATACAGGTTTTCCAGCGGCACGTTATACTTCTGCCCGATGGCCGGGAGGGTTACTGATGGCTTGTATACTACTGCACGCACACCGTTTATCAGCCGCTCATCCAGCTGTACACCGCCGTAGGCCGTGTTGATCTGAGTAGCAGGGCTGGTAGCAGATGGAGCTACTGCTTTTACTTTGATTGTTTCTACTGCAGCCGGTGCGCTGGCATGCGGCTGTACAGGCATATACTGCGGATATTGCGTAGGGGCTGCGGGTACGCCAGGGGCGCTGCCGGATGGGGTAGCTGTCGCCAGGACCGGTGTGGCCGGCGCGTCGCCTTTCAGCGCTTCTTTATCCAGGTCGTAGAGCTTGTATGCCTCTATCAGTCCGATGATGATCTGCGGGTATTGAGGGTTGGTAGCATAGCCTGCGGCCTTGAGGCCACGGGCCCAGCCTTTGTAGTCTGTAGGTTGCAGCTTGAAGAGGCCGGCATAGCGTGGCCTGTTCTTTAGAAAGTCTGAGTGATCCTTGAAGGATTCTTCGGGAGACTTGTACACACGGAAGCACTCCTGAGGCTGGTCATCATCATGGCGGTAGGATGCTCCTGACCACTCATTGTGGCACTTGATGCCAAAGTGATTATTAGAGTTGAGCGCTAGTACGGACTGGCCACAGCCGGACTCATGTATGCCTTGTGCCAGTGTGACACTGGCAGGTATACCGGTGAGCTTCATCTCAGCGATGGCTATATTCTTGTATTTCTCCACGTAGTCCATGACAGCCTTTGGTGACTGTGCCTGTACGGCGAGGCCGGACAGCAGGAGCGATATGCAGCAGACAAATAAACGCATCTCGGGCAGTTTTTCTCAAGGGTAAAGTAAAAACAAGTCCGTCTTATATCTTACGCGCCTTGTAGACCATTTGTTGTGCTCATTCCGCAAAATAGTACAGCGGAAAGTACACTAAGAAATGTCACTTTTCGGCGTGAAGCCGCTAAAACTATAATTTTCTGGCGAAACTCACACCATCCCGTATAGGAATGATGACTGTCTGCACACGGGGATCTGTAGCGAGCTTCTGATTATACAGGTGCATATTCAGCCCGTCTTTGTCCTTGTTTTCCAGCAGTACTTTGCCGCCGCGCAGCACATTGTCGCTGAGGATGTAGCCGCCCGGATTTACCTTATCTATCACCAGATCAAAGTAATGCGGGTAGTTAACTTTATCAGCATCAATAAAGACAAGGTCAAACCTGTCATCTATAGCTGGTATGGTTTCCAGCGCATTGCCGGGGATGAATTTTATTTTGTCCGCCATGCCACTGCGCTGAAAGTATTTGCCAAAGATCGGCTCCAGCTCTTCATTGCTATCGAGGGTGTAGAGGATGCCATCGTCAGCGAGGCCCTTGGCCAAGCATAGTGTAGCGTAGCCGGTGAAGGTGCCGATCTCGAGTATCCTGCGTGGACGCACCATACGGCTGATCATCTCCAGAAAAATGCCCTGTACATGGCCGCTGCACATGTGCGGCATCTGTACTTTCAGGTATGTTTCACGTGAAACCTCTGCCAGCAGCGGATCTTCTGCGGCAGCCTGTGTGTCGAGATAGCTATTGAGTATTTCCGGAGAGAAAACCATAGTATAAAAGGATTATGCGCCCTGCATGAAAAGGTGCTGCAGGATGATGGGGAACCAAAATGAATATTTGTCCGGATTAGCTTTCATGTCATTGAGCAGCTCTTCCTTTGTCACCCACCTGACAGCGTGTATCTCGTCTTTATTAAACTCAAACGCGCCATCGAAAACCCCGGTAAAGACCCAGTCAAACTCATGCTCCGTCAGGCCGCTTTTGTCATCATGCGCCTTGTAGGTGAAGTGGAATTCTTTTTTCAGCGGGGTCACTATACCCAGCTCCTCACGCAGCCTGCGCGCAGCTGCATCTTCAAAACTCTCTCCATCACGCGGGTGGCTGCAGCAGGTATTGCTCCAGATGCCGGCCCAGTGGTATTTGGTAAAGGCGCGCTGCTGTATCAGCATCTTACCTTCACTGTTGTAGATGATCACACTTATAGCCTGGTGCAGGAGACCTTTTTGATGTGCTTCTGTTTTGCCCATCAGGCCGGTGGGGTGGCCATCGGCGTCGGTGAGTACTACCAGCTCCTCACCTATCTTCTCTTCCATCATACGCACTTTATTTTTTAAACCAACCGGCATACATCGAGTAGTTATTGCCGATCCGCTCTATCAGATTTTTGAAATTGTTTTCATCAAGGTCTTTGACCTTTTTTGCAGGAATGCCGGCATAAATGGTGCCACTCTCTACCACTGTATTTTCCAGTACGATAGCTCCTGCTGCCACGATGCTGTTGCTTTTTATTACTGCATTATCCATCACGATGGCCCCCATGCCTATCAGCACATTGTCTTCTATGGTGCAGCCGTGTACGATCGCGCGGTGGCCTATAGAGACGAAGTTGCCGATGGTCGTGGGAGATTTTTGATACGTGCAGTGTATCACAGCGCCGTCTTGTATGTTTACTTTATTGCCCACGCGGATGTAGTGTACATCGCCACGCACTACGGCGGTGAACCATACGCTGCAATCGTCACCCATAGTGACATCGCCTACTACAGTAGCGTTATCAGCGAGCCAGCAGTTGGCTCCAAATTTTGGCTCAGCGCCGTTGACGGGGAGTATCAGTGCCATTCCTTCAGGTGGATGGCAAAGGTGCAAAGAAATCGATAAGATTGGTAGTCGCTTTGCAGATGCTTAATAACGCGTCATTTAAAGCGGGCAAAGCTCTTCACTGACACGCCACAGTTCTTTCTGTAGCACTTTGTCAAATGTCTGTTTACCTGGCTTTTGCTCTTTGCATTTATTAAAGTATTTGCCCGTCACCCCGCGCACTTCGTCAGATGAAGCCAGGTATACGGAGGTGGCGGCACCTTTCTCCACGCTGATGGCACCGATAGCTGTGATGAGAGACCATATAGCACTGGCGTACCATGTTGTGTCCTTGTTTCCTATGTTGGTCTTTACAAAGCCCGGATGAAGGCTATTGGCGGTGACCTGAGTGCCTGCGAGACGCGCTGCCAGCTCTTGTGTGAAAAGGACATTTGCCAGCTTGCTCTGTGCGTACGCTTTCATGATGAAATAGCCTTTATCTTTTTTGAAAGACTCAAAGTCTATTTTACCATTGTAATGAGAATCTGATGATACGTTGACGATCCTTGCGTAGTCCGATTTTTTTATGAGGTCCAAGAGGAGATTGGTCAGGAGAAATTGAGAGAAGTGGTTGGTAGCAATGGTCATCTCGAGACCATCATCGGTCAGCGCAAAGTCGGGAAATACTCCACCCGCATTGTTGATGAGCACATCCAGTGAATTGTGCTCGGCTTTTACTTTGGCCGCCATGGCCCTGATAGATTTTTGCGAAGAAAGATCTACGGCATAATAGCTGATATTTTTCTGGCTAGTCGTGGCGGTGATGTCTTGCGATGCCTCTTTGAGTTTTGCTTCACTGCGGGCGGCAAGGATGAGATGAGTACCCTGGCCTGCAAGGGCCTTGGCAGTGGCCAGGCCGATACCTGATGTGGCACCTGTGATGAGGACTGTCTTACCTTGGATCATTGAATGGATATTTTACGCGTGAAAGTACGTAGTTCAGTCGCTACTTTCACTGTGTAGATGCCAGATGCGAGATTTTCCACGTGGAACGAGACGCCCTCACCCGCTCCTTGTGTGCTGCCGATCAGTCTGCCTGTCGCATCATATAGGTCTGCGTGCAGAATCGGCACTGTGCTCTTGATATAAAACTGTGAACTGGCAGGGTTTGGATAGATATCGAGTGTCTGATATGCCTCTTCCTCTGCTATGCCCTGCGGTAGCTGGCAATCCAAGGTATAAAAGAATGTGGCGACTGCGGAGTCCATACTATTGGCTATGGCGGGATCATTGTCCCAAGGCACATGGTCAGAGCCCTGAAATGACTGTAGCGAATATTGCACCCCTGCGGTATTGAATTGTGGAGCCATCATGCCAGAGCCGCACAGCCGGATGGTAGGCAGGAACCCTCCTGTGTATCCTGCGAAGGCGTACGCGCAGTCATAAGGCACAATGCGATCTGAGGTGCCCTGAGAGAGGATTGCGGGCGGTGAGCCTGTATGTATCCAGTGGAGATCATTGATAGCGCCGGCCAGGCTGGCTACAGCGTAGGGTCTACTGGTATAGCCAGGATTGCCGCTATTGCCCTCTATGCCGCCGTTGCTATCGAGTAGGGCGTGAAAGGGTGGAGGCAGTATATTTTCACTATCGAGGAATGCTACAAAATCTGAGCCTATAGCGCCGGCGGAGCTGCCGCCGATATAGATGCTGCTGGTGTCGATCTTCCAGCTATTAGTGGTGCTGTATTCCTTTTTGAAATAGCGGATGGCCGCCTTCATGTCTGACATGGCCCATACCATGTATTTGAAATCCTGCAGGGAGTCATAGAGAGAAATGACAGATGGAGCCAGACGGTAATTGATACTAGCGCATACGTAGCCTCTCTGTGCAAAGCGGTAGCAGAGATATTTCATGTCGCCATCATCCTTGGTACCCTGGAAGAATGCACCCCCATGCATCCAAATGATGAGCCTGCGCGCAGATGCGGTGTCTCCGTGTGGCTGGTATACGTCGAGCCACTCGGTCACGGCAGAGTCGCCTGCGGTAGTAGTGTAGGTCAGATCCTGAGTGGAGTCTACATCTGGAAATATCATGCGAAGATACCTGTCGGAGCATTGGTTTTGCGCACGGGCGGTGAGGGCAGAGGTCGCGATGAGCGTGAATGCAAGCACTAGCCGGAGGATTCGTATCTGCATAGCTGACATATTATGTTCTACATGGTAAGGTAAACATTAGAATGGCTTCGTTACTATCCGTTTTGTTATTTCACCGATTTTCAGGCAATGTTTAACAGTTTCCTGCGCCGCGCCGTCCGGGATGCCTTAGATTAGTCATACAACATATATTTAGCATGAAAAAGATCTGTCTGTTTTTGTTTGTAGTGATTTGTTTCAGTACTGCGCGTGCGCAATATCTGGCTGATAGTTTCAGTTTTGGCGGCGTGATGCGTCAGTACCTGCTCTATGTACCTCCCTCCTATGATGGATCTCAGGCGGTGCCATTTGTACTGGCGCTGCACGGGCTGGGAGATAACATGAATAATTTCGCAGGCGTACGCTTCGATCAGGTGGCAGACACGGCCAATTTCATTTTTGCTATCCCGCAAGCGCTCGTGGACAATCAACTGACCGGTAGTACTGCCTGGAATAGTGGGGCTGGTGCCTTTGGCATTACACTCAACCCTGGTGTGGATGATGTTGGTTTTCTCAATGCACTGATGGATACAGTTTCTGCTTATTATAATATCGATCAGACGCGGCTTTACTCTACGGGCTTCTCGATGGGCGGATTTATGACCAATCGTCTGGGCTGTGAGCTGAATAACCGTATAGCAGCGATCGCGTCTGTGTCTGGGACGATCGGCAATGGGATCTCATGCCATCCTTCACGTGTGGTACCGGCATGTCATTTTCATGGCACGGCAGATCAGACTGTAGCCTACACAGGAAATACCTACGGCAATGATGCTGAGGCGCTGGTGGCCTATTGGCGTGCACATGATCAGTGTGATACTACAGCTATCATAGACTCAATAGCGCATACTACCAATAATGCTCTGCGTATCATCCACTATACCTATCCCAATGGTGCTTATGCTTCGGATGTTGAGTTTTACAAAGTAATAGGTGGGCAGCATCAGTGGCTCGGGCCTTCCGGCTATGATATCAACTATGCAGTGGAAATATGGAACTTCTTCCGCCGCTACAAATGGGAACCACAGGCGCCAAATGCTATCACAGAAGTGAAGGAAAATGCACTGCATGTGTATCCTAATCCGTCTACCGGCACACTCCACGTGGATGCTGACGGCAGTCTGTCTTCAGCTAAGGTCACTCTGATGGATGCGACGGGTCGCGTGGTTTATAGCGGAGACTTTACGGGGCAAGCGATGATCAATACAGGAAATTTTGCAGAGGGGCTTTACATGGTACAGGTGGATGCGGGTAATAGGCATATGGTGAACCGCGTCGCTATCACCGAGTGACAGTATCCTGTATCTTCACTTCTACCTCGAGGTCCCAGTTGCCCTTGAGCGTGTATACCTCTTTGAAGTTTATGATCTTTTCTGGTTGTAGTTTGTGAAGGATATCACCTGAGTCCCACTCACCGTTCTTATTGCTGTCTTCTATTGCTTGCAGATGATAGTTGCCCGCTGTGATATTCTTCAGTGTTACTTTTCTTTCCTGATTGCCCACGTAGTAGAATGTCGCTACTGCTCTCTGCTGGTCATCGAGTATTTTAAAAATGTAGTGTTTCTCGGGGTGATCAAATTTCAGCGTCAGCAAAATATTTCCGTAGTTGTCTGTGTTGTCCGTTTGCCAAGAGTAGACCAGTTTCCTATTCCACCAGCCCCACTGATCGCAAAAGCTCGAGTCGGGGATCACTAATGAATAGGGCATGCCGGCTGACGGTGTGAAATCAAGATGAAGGTCGCGCTTCGTCTCGGATCCTATAGAGTAGGTGATGCTGTCTGCTTTTTTGGTCGAATCATTGAGGATGTAGAGTCGTTTATTTGTGTCTATTCTGATGACAGGTCGGGATAGATTCAGGATAATCGGTTTAAAAGGGCTTCGTGTAGGCCTCGAAGCCTGCATTTTGCTAGTAGAATCTTGTTTTATTGACTCAGATTCAATTCTTAATGCATATTGCTTCCTATCAAAGATTGTATCTTTGCTTAGTGCTCTTAAGTCTACTCTCGCCGTATCGGTAATGCTGTCGTTAGCAGTTAATATTATTTTTGTTTTTTCTGCATAAACACTAGAAAACCAATAAATTAGGCTGTCTTTAGTGCTTTTTACCTCAATCAGGTCATTGGGTTGTAGTATATCAGCATCCAATTTTAACGTTTGGATCGGTGCATTATAGGAAATCATAATAGATCCCGGCGCAGTAGCTACTGCATCGGCAAACTTCGGTTTAGCAGTTTTAGATTCGAAGACTATAATGTCCGCATTGAAGCGTGTGCTACCGGATAGCGATATTATACTATCCTGAAAGCCTACAAGTTCATTGGCTTGGTCGTAAATATAGTTGAGGTTTTCGTCTTTCAGTGCATAGATGTGATAGGCACCGGGTCTTACATTTTCTATTTTGTATGATCCGGTTTTGTCTGTTTGGCCAAAGTAATATGGCTTAGAGCGTAATATTCCGTCTATGCTATCAGCAGGATAGAGGGCTACTATTATGTCCTCGGTCTTGGTGGGTTCTTTTACATTTATGACGTGCCCATATACTGAGGCCGAGTCCAGTTGACTACCCGTAGCAAATACGAATGTGAAATTTTTGAGAATGTTATTCTCGTTATTGTCTTTGATCGCATCACCAAAATTGATTGTGTAGGTGGTACTATCTTTTAGCGGAGCGGGGAGTTTGATGACCAGGTTTTTACCGTTTACCAGGTATTTGGCGTTCTTGCTGAGTGGTGGCGAGACAATGATCTCGCTCGGGTCCAGGCTCTGCACGATGTACTCGTCGAAGCGTATTTTTATCTGATTCCCTTTATAGTTTGTAGCCTTGTTTGCCGGATTGGAGTACTTCACTTTAGGGGGCTTTGTATCCTTTTTGCCACCCGTTGGCGGTGCTTCATTGGCGCAGGAGGATACAAAGATGAACATGCCTATGGCGATGGCCTGCCATAGAGCACCTACAGTCTTTTTGAGTGATGTGATAAGGGGCATTTTATATGGATTACCGTCCCATATGGACCATCAGCACCGCTATATCTGATGGCGATACACCACTGATACGCTGTGCCTGTCCCAGAGAGGTGGGTTTTATCTTAGCTAGCTTCTGGCGGGCCTCTATAGAGAGAGATTTGAGCTGGTTATAGTCGAAATTTGTCTCCAGCTTTATATCTTCCAGCCTGCTCATTCGGTCTGCTATTTCAGTTTCTTTCTCTATGTAGCCCTCGTACTTCAGCTCTATTTCTGCCGACTCAATGGTCTCTTTGGTGTAGGCCGACAGGAGATCCTGCAACGCTGGGATAGCCTGAGACAGCATAAGAAGACCCACATGCGGTCTTGCCAGCACCTTGTCCAGCTTCATTTTTTGCTTCATTTCGGCGCTTCCTATCTCGGCCAGCGCACCATTGACCTCCTCCGGACTTACGCTGTAGCTCCTCACAAATTCTGAAATGCCCTTTATGGCCCCTTTTTTTTGCTGAAGTGCGGTCAGACGATCGTCGTCTGCGAGGCCTATCTGATGGCCTAGTTCTGTCAGGCGGAAATCAGCATTGTCCTGGCGAAGGAGAATGCGATATTCTGCACGACTGGTAAACATCCTATACGGCTCCTCTGTGCCCTTATTGATCAGGTCATCTATCAGTACACCTATATACGCGTCATTTCGCTTCAGTATGAGCGGGGCTTTGTCCTTGGCGGCGTTGTGCGCATTGATGCCGGCCATCAGTCCTTGGCAGGCGGCCTCTTCGTAGCCGGTTGTGCCATTGATCTGCCCTGCGAAGAAAAGGTTCTTCACCAGCTTCGTTTCAAGTGTATTGGAGAGCTGTGTCGGCGGGAAATAATCGTATTCTATAGCATATCCCGGCCTGAACATCCGCATATTCTCGAATCCGGGTACTGCCCTGAGCGCTTTATACTGCACATCTTCGGGCAAGGATGTCGAGAAGCCGTTAACATAGATCTCGACCGTATCCCAACCTTCTGGTTCTACAAATAGCTGGTGAGACTCCTTCTCAGCAAACCTGTTGATCTTATCCTCCACAGAAGGGCAGTATCGCGGTCCAAGGCCCTGAATGCGCCCGGTGAACATTGGAGATTTGTCAAATCCTGTCTTCAGGATCTCGTGTACACGGCTATTGGTATGGGTGATCCAACAACAGCGCTGCTGTTTTGGCTTGGGGATATCCTTATAGGAGAAGCTATATATCTCCTCGTCTCCTTCCTGAACCTCCATCCTGGTGTAGTCCAGGCT
>JAFDYP010000426.1 GCA_018267355.1 Bacteroidota bacterium | reverse complement strand
CACCATATTATTAGCAAAGGAGTAAGGCATAAACGTGAGTGAAGGCATTGGTTTCGTGATCAGGATGCTGGCTCTTTTACCGGGAGTGATAGCTCCCATCTCTTGCTCTAATCCCATAGCATAGGCCGCATTGATGGTCGCGGCATTGATAGCTTCCTCGGGCATCATCTTGAGCTTGATACTCGCGAGTGAGAGTATGAACTGCATATTGCCTGATGGCGACGAGCCGGGATTATAATCCGTAGCCAATGCTACGGGCAGCCCGCTATCTATCATCTGCCGCGCGGGCGGCTCATCTAGCCCGAGGAAGAAAGCCGTAGATGGCAATAGCGTGGGCATAGTATCAGACTCAAGCAAGGCCTTGATCTGACCCTCGCCTGTATACTCCAGATGGTCTACGGAGAGGGCATGGTACTTGACCCCTGTCTCTATGCCTCCTGAATAATCCAGTTCATTGGCATGTATCTTGGGCCGCAGGCCATAGCGTGCGCCTGCCTCCAGTATGCGCGCCGTCTCATCAGCCGAGAAGAATCCACGATCGCAAAAAACGTCTATGTAATCAGCCAATCCTTCATCAGCTATAGTTGGCAGCATCTTATCGATCATCAGACGGATATAACCTTCGTGGTCCTGTTTATACTCCGGTGGATAGGCATGCGCACCGAGAAAAGTAGCCTTGAGCCTGAGCCGTGACCGATCCTTCAGTTTTTTTATCGTCCGTAGCATTTTGATCTCCCCATCATAAGAAAGGCCATAACCGCTTTTGATCTCCACGGCACCGGTACCAAAGGACTCCATTTCGGTCAGGCGGCCCAGGGCTGATTCTATTAGCTCACTTTCGGCCGCAGCTTGCAGCCTCTTGGCAGAGTTGACTATCCCTCCTCCCCTCTGCGCTATCTCCTCATAGCTGAGGCCCTTGATCTTGTCTACAAACTCACCCTCCCTGCTGCCGGCATATACGATATGCGTATGAGGATCGCACCAGCACGGCAGTACGTATTTACCTGTCGCATCTATGACTATATCTGCCCGCTCAGGGCACTCAGACATCGGACCAAAGGAATGGATAAGGCCGTTTTCTATCAGCAGGTACGCCTGACTCAGTACAGGCAGATCTTTCATAGCGGCACCTTTTACCGCTTGTACTGCCTCTGGGCGCACCTGTACGAGGCCTTTGATGTTTGTGATAAGGGTCGACATAAGATTACAATCTGATGCCAATTTACGATTTAACCGCGTAGGCAGGCTACTCAAAGTGTGCTTTCTATTCTCTACTTTTGGGCTATGGCAGGTAATAGTTTCGGGCAGGTATTTCGCATCACCACATTTGGGGAGTCTCATGGTGAGGCTATAGGCGCAGTCATAGATGGATGTCCTGCAGGATTAGAGATAGATCTAGCGGTCCTACAGTCTGAGATGGACCGTAGGCGGCCTGGCCAGTCAGCCATTACTACCCAGCGCAAAGAATCAGATACCGTACGCATCCTTTCCGGTGTTTTTGAGGGTAAAACCATGGGTACACCGATCACGCTGCAGATACCAAATGAAGATGCCAATCCTGCTGACTATGACCAGATCAAAAAAGCCTACCGCCCATCGCACGCCGACTATACCTGGGACCAGAAATATGGCACAAGAGACTACCGCGGTGGTGGCAGATCATCAGCCCGGGAGACCGCAGCAAGAGTAGCTGCAGGTGCTGTAGCAAAGCTGCTGCTACGTCATAGCGGTGTAGAGGTGCATGCTTATGTATCTGCGGTAGGGACGATATCCATCGCCAAGGAATACCATGAGCTCGATCTTTCGCTCACCGAAACCAACGTTGTACGCTGCCCGGACCCCGATACGGCACAAAAAATGACAGATCTGATACAGGAGGTACGCGCCACTGGCGATACACTGGGAGGTATAGTGAGCTGTGTGATCCGCCACTGCCCTGCAGGCCTGGGGGACCCTGTCTTTGACAAACTGCATGCTGATCTGGGCAAAGCAATGCTGAGCATCAATGCGGTCAAAGGTTTTGAATACGGGAGCGGATTTGCCGGTGCCCGTACAAAAGGATCAGAGCACAACGATATTTTCACATCCGGGCCTACCGGTCAAGTGACTACAAAGACCAATCACTCCGGCGGCATACAGGGTGGTATCTCAAACGGCATGGACATCTACTTCAATGTAGCCTTCAAGCCGGTGGCCACCATCATGCGTGCTCAGCAGACTGTCACAGACACTGGCGCTGAAGTGACACTACATGCCAAGGGGCGCCATGACCCATGCGTAGTGCCACGGGCAGTACCCATAGTAGAGGCGATGGCAGCCCTCGTACTGGCCGACCACCTACTGCGCACGAGATTAAACCGCTTATAGATAAAAGACAAACACCACCTTTTGAGGTGGTGCTGCATGATCTTTCTTCCAAAGGCAGATCTTATTGCTTTATGATCCGTGTAGTATATCTTACCGTATTGTCAGCATCCCTTAGGCTGAGCAGATAGATGCCATTTTCCAGAGATGATATTTGGACTATCTGGCGGTCGGCAGACACCGGTTGAGTCATGACCATCCTACCTGTCATATCTGAGATATCTATAGCAGAATAGCTGCCTGCACCCATATCGACTACCACCTTATCATTGCTCGGCACAGGGTATACTTTGATTGAATTTTTGCCGGGTGTGATCACTCCCGTAGGATAGCCTATCGTGAGCGGTGCAGTAGTGAGGGTACATCCTGTACCAGTAGTCACCGTTACTACATACGTGCCTGCCGTAGTGACTGTGATGGTCTGTGAGGTAGCTCCTGTATTCCATGCGTAGCTATTGTATCCGGAGCCAGCATCGAGCACTACACTGGTTAGCGGATAGTCTGTAGGCCCCTGGGCGGTGATATTGGCAGATAGACCCGCACACTGAGCATTAGCACGCGTACCCTGCGTAAACCATACAGAATACTGGGAGTAGTTGGCCAGCCATACTATGGCCCCGCCGCCGTTTATGAAGTCAGAGGCGAGTGGCTCTATCCCTACCAGCGGCACAGATGAATTATCTACTGAGGTAAAAGTAATAGCGTCGTCATTAGTGCTATAGGAAGGTATATTGGGAACCGAGTTGCCTGTCACTACAGTACCGATATCACCAGATGTCAGGTTAGCCGCCTGAATGTCAAATGTATTTCCATCGCTCACATCAAAAGCTACTATATCAGCATGATTTTTTGAGAAAACAGGATTGCCAATGCTAATTCCATCCGGCAGGTCATTTACCAGTTTACTGATCTGGCCATTTGCAAAGGTATTGCCCGCTATATCCCAGGCATCCAGTACACCGACATCCCAGTAGCTGATATTGGTAGAACTCGAGGTATTATTAAACTCATTGTACTCATCATATATCACATACTCGCCTGTAGGGTCCCAGTCCAGTGCATCTGCGTATAGCGGCCCATTAGTGACCACACCTTGCGAATAGGTGGGATTATATAGGTGATATT
>JAFDYP010000425.1 GCA_018267355.1 Bacteroidota bacterium | reverse complement strand
TCGCAATGTATTTACCTTTATTCAAATTAAGCAGTCAAATTGCGTAACTTCCCCGGCCATAGAATCAGGCCTATGTTTGAGATCATTTTAGGCATACCAAGTTCTAGGTATTTAAATATTAATGTTATGTAAGCTTCCCCATTCTTCGGCCAGTTAAAAATCAACATGATTCTTTAACTTTAACTATATCGAAGGATGAAAAAGACACAATTCAGCGAGAGCAAAATTATTCAGGCCATTAAAGAGTTTGAAGGTGGCCGTCTGGCGGAAGACATCTGCCGGGAGCTGGGCATTGGCCGTACTACTTTCTATCAATGGCGACAGCAGTATAGCGGTATGGAGGTCTCCGAACTCAAGCGACTCAAGGAACTGGAGCAGGAGAATAACCGGCTTAAAAGTATGTATGCTAACCTGAGCCTGGTGCATGAAGCTTTAAAGGATGCCATGTCAAAAAAGCTTTAACGCCTGCCGAAAAAGGCAGTCTGGTTCAATACATGGTCATACATCATGGAGTGAGCCATCGCCAGGCGTGTCAGGCTGTGTCACTGCCGAGGAGTACACAGCAATATAAGGCAAAGGACAAAGATGACAGTGAAGTCATTGAGGCACTAAAGGGCTTAACAGAAAAGCATCCTGCTATCGGCTTCTGGAGCTGTTATTACCGGTTACGCAGGTCGGGACACGGATGGAACCACAAGCGGGTTTACCGCGTGTATACCGGTCTTGCGCTTAATATCCGCCGCCGGTCAAAGAGAAGGCTGCCCGAACGGGTCAAACAGCCGCTGTCTATACCGGATGGACCGGATAAATGCTGGTCGATAGACTTTATGCATGACAGTCTATGGGGAGGCAGACGGTTCAGATTATTGAATATTATAGACGATTACAGCAGGGAACTGCTGAGTATAGAAGTAGATACTTGCCTGCCAGCATCAAGAGTGATAAGGGTGCTCGAAAGGCTCAAAGAAACAAGGTCATTACCTGACAGACTCAGAATGGATAACGGTCCTGAGTTCATTAGCTCTCTGTTGGCACAATGGTGCATTGGCCAAGGTATAGAGCTGATCTTTACCCAACCAGGCAAGCCTACGCAGAACGCCCTGATCGAACGATGCAATGGAAGCATCAGGAGAGAACTGCTCAACGCCAATATCTTCTATACGCTCTCAGAAGTCCGAGCTATGGCAGAGGAATATATGGAAGATTATAACAACAACAGACCTCATGAATCACTCGGATATAATACACCTAAAGAGTTCGCCGGACCTATGATAATGTAAAAATGTTCAGTTACAGCTGGCCCGAAAATAGGGGAAGCTTACACATCCACTCCATATCTATCATTCACAGGCTTCTCAGGATTACTAATCCTATTGGTTCCATAGAAAAGAGTGATTTCACCACCTTGAGCAGGATCAATAGTATTGGTTAATTGTTGAATGTTCTTAAATGATATATCACCTTCGATCTTCATGAAAGATCCAACACTATTAGTATTTCCCCAGTCAATAAATGCGGGGTTAGTCTCCTTATCATTCAACGCAGCATGGACAAAATGTTCAACTCCACCAGGATTAATGACATCGAGAATAGATAGAGCATCTTTAACGTTTTGAATCCTGTATTGTGATTGTTCGCTAACTAAGGTTTTATCAATGAAAGTATGCTCTTTGTAGTTTTTTATCGCTGCCTCTATTCCTGACGTGTTTCTGCAGGCACAGATAGCGACATTACAATTCTTGCTTTCAAGTACCGCCAAAAGCTTCTTTAAACTGCCCTCTCCACGCTGATAATCCCCCATTCCAATGATCCCTATCCTGAATTCATCATTGACCAGAACATCAATTACATCCTCAAAATCAGGATTGCCTAGAATCTTAAAATGTCCCTCCTCTTGCTTATAACCGTCTGCTAAGAGGAGGTTATACACGATATTAATGACGTGAGATTTACCGCTATTATCGGGTCCTCTTAGAGATATTACATGCATGGATAACTATTTGATTCGTGGTGATTTGAACCTACAAAATACAGAGTTATACCAATTAAAAAACACCTAGAAATGGTGAGTTAAAGATTGGACATATTAAAATTTCTCTTTTAGCTTAATTGATCGTTTATTGAACTCATTATTTCACCTATGCTTCCTTAACTACTTATTATGAAAAACAAAACAATACTCCTCAGTTTGTTTTTACTCATTGCCACTTTTGCTAGTGCGCAGATGAGAGTTCATCTCCTAAACGTTGGCCAAGGCTGTGCAACCATTGTGGAGTTTCCATGTGCAGCGATACTCGTGGATGCAGGAGGAGAGGATGATTCACTCTTTCATAGTCAAGATTCGTTAAAGGTATTTCTTGAAGACTTTTTCAAGAAGCGGACTGATCTCAATAATACTTTTCTATTTAACACATCCTCATATTGATCACACACGCGGAGTATCCGTTATCCTAAAGGCACCTTATGTCATTAAAAACGTTGTGACAAATGGTCTTGAAAAAGGGTCTGGAAAATCTGGACAGATTGCTTTGCACCGGCTTGCTCAAGAGAATGAAGATAAGATAGGGCTGGAAGCGATTAAGACTAATCGTATAGGGGCAACCGGATTCACGAATACTGTTGCTGATCCTATTACCTGCCCTGGTGGCACAGAACCTAAGATTACGGTCTTATGGGGACAATCCGTATCAACACCAACTGGTTGGAACCAATCTGACTTCGTAAATCCCAATAATCATTCCCTTGTAATACGAGTAGATTATGGCAAAGCATCTTTTCTTATTACCGGAGACTTAGAGGATAAAGCTCAGCATAGCTTAGTTACCAAATATGGTAGCTCACCATTGCTTGATGCTGATGTTTACCTTGTAGGGCACCATGGCTCGAAGAATGGAAGCTCTCAGGAGTTAATTGATAAGATAACACCTAAAATGGCTCTTATTGGCTGTGGTCAACCGTCTCGAGAATATATGTGGACAGCATGGGCCTATGGACATCCTAATAAAGGCATTTTACAGAGACTCGAGAATAAGATCACTCTCGCACGAGAGCCTATTGATATCCAAGCGGGTGATGGAGCTCATAAGTTTTCAGATTATACAGAGACAAAAGCAATTTATGCAACTGGATGGGACGGCAATGTGGTACTTGAAGCAACGGCTGATGGTAAATGGCAAAATGTGAATGAGATTACCGAGCCAGTATCGAATCTAATAAACATGAACAGCGCAGATCAAGCACAACTCGAAACGCTTCCAGGTATTGGCGAAGTAAGAGCCAAGGCTATCGTTGATTATAGGAAGCAACATGAACCATTTACCAAAATTGATGATCTACGTAATGTCCATGGTTTCGGTACAAATCTATAAGAGCTTGTCGTAACCAGTTTGAATTTACATTTTCTGAAGGTTTGAATTGACGATAGCTAGCTAATACATCCTCTGGATTACGAAAGGAAGTGAAAATATAATTTGATTGTTCCGACAAAGCTTTATCCCATTGGGGGATTTTGATGATTTCATATTGTGCTTTATCCACGATAACAAAATGATGTGGCATGTATATGTTGTAGTAGTTGAATTTAACATCAACAAGCTTCAAGATAACTCGAATTGCGTTGAACACCCCATGTTGAACCACTTCTATAAAGCCCTGCAATTATTATTGTTTGCATCTATGATAAAATCTT
>JAFDYP010000424.1 GCA_018267355.1 Bacteroidota bacterium | reverse complement strand
AAGCACTACCGAAATAAAGGCTGTAGTGCTCCAGAATTTATACCAGTCCCATACAGGGCCGCCAGCCCCGTACATAGAGGCCATAGATCCTATACCGCCGAGTTGTTTGTACCCCTTCACCGTAGGGCTGAAAATCAACTTAAGCTGTTTAAAGTAGTCGCGTATTTCTTTGCCCGCCCTTTTGGCACCGGCACCGAATGACTGGATGAATGAATAGTGTATCTCAGTGTAACCTATAGCAGTCGAGTCACGCTCCGGAGAGAATCCTAAAAGCCCTGTCTCTGGGACGCGTACAGTAAAATCCATAGTATCTGCACCGCGCAGGTAGACTACATGAGCATCTTTATTTTTAAGCTCAGACACTATAGGCGGCGCATCCTGAAAATAATTGATAGGATGATCATTAATGCTGATCACACGGTCTCCTTTCTTAAATTTATCAGACACGACACTGCCACTGCTAAAAGTATCAACGATGCAGAGCATTCGCGGCTCAATAAAGCCGCGTACTTTGGCACCCATAGCTACCGCTCTGGCCTTAAAATCAGCCGGCACCTCAAAACTGGCATCCTGACCATTGCGACGGACTTCTACAGTTTTGATCTCATCCAGGAGCATCTCGCGTGGGATATTAGTAAAGCTCTCAAATTTTTTGCCGCCATCATGACTCAGCACTATATCTCCCTCCTGAAAGCCAGCTATACGAGCCAAGGTATCGCAGTGTATACCGTATTTAGTAGCGTCTGCCGGGATATGTGCCTCACCGCCCCAAAACAATAACTGCGAGTAAATGAACCAGGCCACCAGTACGTTCATAATGATACCACCCAGCATGATGATCAGCTTCTGCCAGTTCTTTTTGCTACGGTATTCGTCCGGCTTTGGCGGGAGCTTCATCTGCTCCTCATCCATGCTCTCGTCCATCATGCCCGCTATCTTCACATAGCCACCCAGCGGAAACCATCCGATGCCATACTCTGTATCACCGATCTTCTTTTTGAAGAGAGCAAAGTTCATCACCGTAGGCAGCGGGAAGAGAAAGTCAAAGAAGAGATAAAACTTCTCGACCCTTGTCTTGAAAGCACGCGCCGCGAGAAAGTGACCTAACTCATGCAGCGCCACCAGCAGTGACAGGCCGAGGAGCAATTGTAAACCAGCCATTAATATAGATTTCGGTATAAATACAGGCGGCAAATCTAGAAAAAAACCCTCAAGCGCCTAAAGCCTCTATAAGCAGGACGACGGATACCACAGTATAAGTGTCTTATCCGCCGTCTTTCGAGTAAATTAACGATTTTATTTTCCGGCGGGCTTTGGCGCCGGAGCAGCCTTAGGTGCAGCTGTACCTGCGCCGCCCTTGGCCTGCGCTGCTGCTGCAGCATCCTGCTGGTCCATGATGGCTATGTTGCTCTTTGCTGCCTCAAAGTCAGGAAACATCTTGATCGCTTCACTGAAGAGCGCGCGTGCATTGGCAGACTGGTTCAGCTCCAGTGTGATGATGCCCTTCAGGTTGATGGCTGCCGCTTTCATCGGAACATTTTGAGAGGTACCATTACCGTTGCGCAGGCTTACCATCTGCTTGGTAGAGGCATCGTCAGCTATGATCTGGTCCAGAGAGGCCAGACACTCACCTACCCGCTTCAGCTGATGCTGGAGAGAGGCTATCTGGTAGAGGTAAAAGATCTGCTTAGAGTCTTTGTAGAGTTTCTCGTAGTCTTCCAGCGCTTCTTTGGCGAAGCCAAGTGATTGCTTTGATACAGCTACTATAGCCAGAATGTCATCGCGCTTAGGATCTTCTTTCAGTATCTCTTCGCCGATGGTATAAGCCTGTCCGTAGCGCTCGCCGAGGAAATAGATATTAGCCAGCGAGTCGCGCAGGTCTTTGCGCTCAGGCTTTATAGCCATGGCATTGTATAGTGCTGTAGTGGCAGTCTGCAGATCATAATATTTCAGGGCAGTACCATACACTTTCATCTGCGTGGCAAATGCGTCCTGTGCACGTACACTGGTGGTCATCACGACTACAGCGATCAGCGCTGTAAGGAGGAATTTCTTCATATGAGTAGTTGTTGGGCTGACGAAGATATATTTTTTTGTCGAATGCCACCTACGGGATAAATGGCAACATAGGCTTGCGTGTGGCGATAGCCATTTCCCTGGCTTTCTCGGCGAAGTCCGTACCACCGGAGGCGTAGATGATCTGGCGGGTGGAGTTAATCAGCAGGCCACCGTGTTTATTGACACCAGCGGCACATATCTCACGTACATCACCTCCCTGCGCTCCCACCCCGGGCACGAGAAAGAAATGATCCGGAGCCAGTAGACGTATGGCCTTCAGCTCTGCCGGATGCGTAGCACCCACCACATACATCAGCCTGTCAGGCCCACCCCATTCCTGCGCTTTGAGTATCACGCGCTCATAGAGGCGGTGGCCCTCGCTCTCGGTAAACTGAAAATCTTTGGATCCTTTGTTAGATGTGAGCCCGAGCAGAATCACCCACTTATCCTGGTACTCCAGAAATGGTGTGACCGAGTCCTCTCCCATGTAGGGAGCCACCGTGACCGAATCAAAGTCCAGCCACTCAAAGAACGACTTGGCATACATCTTAGAGGTATTGCCTATGTCTCCACGCTTCGCATCTGCTATGGTAAAGACTTCTTCTTTGAATTGATTGAGATAGTTGATCGTCTTTTCGAGAGACTGCCAGCCTTTGATACCCATCGCCTCATAGAAGGCGATATTAGGCTTGTATGCTACCGCTATATCCAGCGTAGCATCTATAATGGCCTTATTGAAAGCAAAGACTGGATCTTCCTCTGCCAGCAGGTGCTGCGGTATGAGCTTCAGATCCGTATCCAGGCCCACGCAGAGCATGGACTTTTTGCGGCGTATGAGTGTGGTGAGGTGGTCTAGTGTCATGTATAGCGGTTTGTTCCACTGCCTCACTACCCTGCGGCAGGCTCATAGAAAAACGATAAAAGAAAAGGATTAAAGTGCTGGCTCCAGGTCTATAGCGATCACGCTTTTCACCTCAGGTATAGCCTGTTTGATAGCCGTCTCGATACCAGCCTTCATAGTCATGAAGCTCTGTGGACAGGTCTTGCAGGCACCGGTCAGGCGCAGGCGCACAGTCATATCCTCCGTCACATCCACGATCTCCACACCGCCCCCATCGCTACCGAGGTAGGGACGCATGGTATCGAGAGAGGCCTCAATCTTGCTTATCAGTTCCGTCTGCTTCATCACTTCGATAGGCAAAGCTAGCCCATATTCCCGAAAGCATCAAAAGGATTATGAACGGGTGTGGGTAGTGGCTGAGGTGTACTTATAAATGGGTATAAGATTATCCGATTAAAAAATGCTTTTAATGCGTCAAATAGGTGTCTTATTGAAAATACCTCCCTATAAGTAGGTATAATCCTCTAGGAATAAAGCCTGCTATCGCAATTATTAAAACATTGCACGGCATTATCATAAAAACATTCACCCTAATTCAGCATTAATTATGAAAAACTTACTGCTTTCTCTATTTTTTTTAGTCTTTATTGCTGGCCAAGCTCAGATAGCCCATCCTTCATTCAATTATAAAGCTGGGACTGGACGTGTCGGGGAAATAAATCGAAGAATAGAAGGTAATCCAGCTTTGAAAGGCTTTTTTAAAACCTATGATATTACAGATCAAGACATAAAAACTAATATCAATTTAACCACTATTAGTGAAGATAGAACGAAACAGACTGATCAATCAGTTTCAGTCGATAGAGCTTTTTTGGATAGCCACGTGGGATATTTCTATAATGACGGGCTAGCCGAAAATGCTACTTACTACATATCCTTTGGGGATCAATTGAAGGCCATAAGGAAGTACGCTTATGCTCGGCACGACGCCGTAAATGCTACTTACAGAAAGAATATCTTAGACGGAGATGCACTTAGTACTAAAGCCGCTGAATTAGTAGCTATTCAAAAAGATAAAACCGACTATTTGGACAAACTTTATTCCTGCTGGCTGAGTAAATCTAGAGGTCGCTGGCTGCCAACACGTAACTCCACATTTGCAGGACGATTCTATGGTAGCAACTTTGACTTTCCCATAGAACCCCTAAAAAATAACTTTTTACAACTGAATGGGCAATCCGTTGGCTTCTACTCAGAGATAGTTAGTAGCACATATGGCCCGATCAGACTCAGCATTGGGGCTTTTATATCAAAAACACAATTGAATAATATCAATCTCGACTCTGCAGGCACGCAGAATATCGCTCATATAGCTGATAGTCTATATCAGCAGAATACAACGAAAAATGATCAAACCCAAGCTCTAAACAACCTGTTGAATGGAGGTGGTAATCTTATGCTAATTAGTTCTTTGCCTATTATAGACGCTGATGATGACGATGTATTTAATAAGGTCAAGTTTACAGCATATGCTGTAAATAAAATGGCAATCAATATCTCTCAACTCGGAAACGGCAGCGGTAATGCATCATTTCTGAATCAATCATCCATTGAAACATACCTTGCCATTAATTTCACTAATAATCCTAATAATTCAGACTTAATGGGTAGGGCTCTCACTTTGTTTATCAGCACTAATTCAGCCCTGGTCACAGGTTCAAGAAACTTCTTTCAGCAACTAGGCTTATCTGACAATAACAAGAAAGCATTTGGAAATTTCAGTTTCAAAGTT
>JAFDYP010000423.1 GCA_018267355.1 Bacteroidota bacterium | reverse complement strand
CGGCCAGCACATCACGGATGAGCCTGCCTGCTATAAGGTCTTTCGCGCGGAGATACTCAAAAGTATAAAGCTGGACTACGACCGGTTTGAATTTTGCCCGGAGGTCACAGCCAAGGTGTCAAAGCTCGGCTACAAGATCACAGAGCTGCCTATGAATTACTATCCGCGGGGATTTGATGAAGGCAAAAAACTGCACTGGCTCGATGGGCTGAAGGCGCTGTGGGTATTGCTGAGATACAGGTTTACCGACTGATGTAGAAAAGTGTGTTTTGAGACTGGTAAATAATTGTCAATTTTGACTGAGATGGCCGAGGCGCAAAAAAATAAACCGTTCACAGATACACAGGTCCTTCGCAGGAACCTGCTCGTAGCTTTTGTACTGGTCATCCTGCTGGTAGCACTTTATGCTACCATACCGGGCTACAACTTTGCCGTGAAGGATGTGGCTGTGCGCAATAAAGAGCTGATGGACCACATCGAGACACGCCGGCTCAATGCCAACCTGCCTGAGCTGACCCTGCAGCAGAAGCGCCTCTTCAAAATAGAAAGCTACTGGTATATAGACTACCTGCGCGAGAGCACGCCGAGTGATGCTGTGATCCTACTCCCGCCCCACTCAGCCATACCTGATACCTCAGAGTTCAACCTGGTCTACAGCTCCGAGTGGATGGAGTACTTCCTCTTCCCGCGTCTCTGTGTATCTGAGGATGAGAAAAGCACCAAGCCTGAGCTTTACGCAAAGGCCAACTATGTAGCCATAGTCAACGGCTGGGGCTATAACAAGCTAAAATACCAACCTTACAAGCGGGAGAGCGAGGCTGTACTGCCCATAGAAAAGCCTAAAGCTGACTCCACCGCAGCCAATAGCGCGCTGAAACCGCAGCTGCTCAATGATCCTTCTTTCAAACCTAAAACCAATACGCAGGACTGATGTTGCTATTCGTAGGCATATTGATGGTGTACCTGATAGGAGCGGGCATACTCACGCGCATCAGCCAGGCCTGGAGCTGGAAGGAGCTGATCGCCTCATCTTTCCTGATCGGCATCGCGGCAGAGACTTTCTTCATGTTCGTGTTTGACATCATCGGCTTTCCCTTTTCGTATTATGCATTGTTCTTTGCCGGTTTTGCGGTCATCGTATTGTGCTACGATAGCATGTATAGCTACTGGCAGGCCAAGCGAAAAGACATCAACCTCGGCTCATGGTCACTAAAGACGGCTAACTACCCGGCGGTCATCCTGGGTCTCGCCATCTTCTACATGCTGTACCTCATCACACAGAAGAACCTCTTCTGGCCTACTACGGAGCATGATGCCATCGGCTCCTTTGACAAGCTGGGCATCGTGATGGCGCTGGAGGGCAGGATCAAGATCAGCCTCTTCCAATGGGGACTGGAGGGTGCCGGTGGCGTATACCCGCCACTATTTCACGGGGGCATAGCCTATTTGTATCTCTACGGAGCGGCGCAGCCCAAGATCATTACCACGCTTTACTTTGTCTCATTGCTGCTCGGCTTCTATGCCATCCTCAGCAGGTATGTCACGACCATCACAGCCCTTTTCTTCACACTGCTGCTCGAGATGGTGCCGGAGATGTTTTCCCATGCCGCCCTGCTCCTGGGCAATCTTCCTACTACAGCCTATGTAGGTCTCGCCTCGCTCACACTCTTCGTCTGGATACAGTCAAAGGAGCAGCGCTACTTTGTGCTCAGCTGCATCCTCACAGGTCTCAGCCTTTGGATCAGAAATGACACGATAGGCTTTGCGCTGGCCGGCACGCTGATCATAGCTACCTTTGTGCAGAGCGCAGACAAATGGAAGAAAGCGGCGATCTACTTTGGCTCAGGCATCCTGCCATTCATCCTCTGGACACTCTACCTCAAGCTGAAAATACATAGTACGCAGGGAGCGCGCTTTGTAGATCATATTGGCTTTGACACCGCCAAGATGAAACTCATGCTCGGCTATGTGCTCAGCTACTTCACCTGGATACAGGTGGGCAATATGCCACCGGGCATACAGCTATATGGTTTATCCTTCATGCTGGTCTTCCTCATCGTGGCGCTGAATGCTAAGAACCTGACCAAAGACAAGCCATATATCCTCATCTTCTTCCTGGCTTCCTTTGCTGTGTACTTTGGCATCTTCTACCTGCTGGACGAGAGCAAGCAGAATGCGCCTATGTCGAGCCTGATGGAGAGCTCCTTCAAGCGGGGTATGTTCTGCTTCATACCTGCACTCTTCTACTATGCCGCTACGGCTCAGGTCATGCAGCGCTTCTCAGGCTGGCTGGAGACCTTCAGGACTGGCAAGGCAGCTTGATATCGTATTAAATAACCTGATCTTAACATTCCCTGCCTGTCTGATCGTGCTGTGGGCATTATCTTTACGGTACTATGGTCAATCTAAAACTTCTGAGTACACCACCCGCCAATGAACGGGAAAAGAAGCAGGCTGCTGCTCTGTTTCTGATGGTCATGCTCATTTGTCTCAAGGGCATAGTCCATAGTGTAGATCTTTTAATCTCGCACCCTTCGCCGGTCTTGTATAAGATCCTGGCCAAGTATCTGGCTCTTGCGCTGACTAGTGCCGGTCTGGTAGTATGCATCTATCGTATGTACAGCTACAGGCTCTGGTCCCATCTTTTGCGGCCATTGAGCTAGCGGTTACTACCCGATATACGCTTCTATTATATTTTATCTCCGCGCCTCTCCGCCCAGCGGTTAAAAGACCTCTGTCTGGCACAAAAACAGAAAACCCGCTCACTGAGCGGGTTTCAATATGATTAAGGGTTAAACCTTAGGATTAGTCGATGTTCTTGCCTGTCTTCTTAGACACGCGTACAGTAGTACCCTTTACATCCTTGCGGCCTACGCGGGTAGGAGCGCCGTCAGAGAGCAGGGCCACGTTTGATACGTGTACACCACCTTCAGTCTTGATGATACCGCCCTGAGGGTTTTGAGATGTAGGCTTGCTGTGCTTTGTCTTCACATTCACACCTTCTACTATCACGCGGCTTTTTTCACGCAGTA
Source organism: Bacteroidota bacterium (assembly GCA_018267355.1). Lineage (GTDB taxonomy): Bacteria > Bacteroidota > Bacteroidia > Chitinophagales > LD1 > UBA1941. The sequence continues at coordinate 1,597 of JAFDYP010000423.1, read as the reverse complement.
TCTCTGTGACACGGCCTTTCTTGCCCTTGTCCTCACCTGCGATCACTACCACTGTATCACCTTTCTTTATATTCCACTTCATGGCTTTTCTTTCTTTATTGTATTGACTGAATACTATCTTGTTATTACTTACTTCTTGAGATTAAAGAACCTCTGGTGCCAGTGACACGATCTTCATAAAAGACTTGTCACGCAGCTCACGTGCTACCGGTCCGAAGATACGCGTACCGCGTGGCTCGTCCTGGTTGTTCAGGAGTACTACCGCGTTATCGTCAAAACGGATATAAGATCCGTCTTTCCTGCGGATAGCCTTCTTGGTACGTACTACTACAGCCTTAGACACTGTTCCTTTCTTAGCGCCACCGGTCGGGAGAGCCTTCTTGATAGATACGACTACCTTGTCACCTATGCCGGCATACCTCCTGCCTGATCCTCCGAGTACACGGATCACGAGTACTTCCCTCGCACCGCTATTGTCAGCTACATTTGCCCTTGATTCTTGCTGTAACATTTCTTCTGTTTATAGTTTTGACGTAGATGGGTGTTTGATGGATTTTCAAATCACCTCATCTTCAAATTTTCAAATTACTTAGCCCTTTCTACTACCTCTACCAGCCTCCAGCGCTTGCTCTTGCTGAGTGGGCGGGTCTCCATGATACGCACGGTATCACCTGTCTTTGCGTTGTTAGTTTCATCATGAGCCTTGTACGTCTTGGTACGCTTCATGAATTTGCCATAGATAGGGTGCATCACCTTAGTGACTTCAGATACAGTGATGGTTTTTTCCATCTTGTCACTGACTACTACGCCTACACGCTCTTTCCTGAGATTTCTTTCCATTTTATTATAGTTGATAGCTTTGGTCTAAATTATTTAGCTGCTGTAGCCGCAGTCCTTGAGTTCAGGTTAGTGAGCATACGTGCTATATCCCTCCTCTTGGCACGGATAGCCATTGGATTCTCAGATGATGATACAGCGTGGCTGAATTCCAGCTTGCCCAGGGCAGCCTTCTCTTGCTTGATTTTCTCAGCGAGATCCTTATTGTTCAGCGCGTTGATGTCCTTGGTCTGTATGGCTTTATTAGCTCCCATTGTCTTATTATTGACTTAGTCGTTTAAAAATGATTAGGCGAGGATCTCTACAGCATCCCTGCGGGTTACAAACTTGGTCTTCACCGGCAGCTTCTGAGCAGCGAGGCGCATAGCCTCTTCAGCTACCGCACGTGGCACACCATCACACTCAAACAGGATCGCACCTGGACGAACCGGAGCGCCCCAGCCTTCCGGGTTACCCTTACCTTTACCCATACGTACCTCGAGAGGCTTACGAGTGATTACTTTGTCAGGGAAGATACGGATCCACACCTTTCCTTCACGCTTCATAAAGCGGGTCACCGCGATACGGGCAGATTCTATCTGCTTATTGGTGATCAGGTGAGTATCGAGGCTCTTCAGACCGTAGGTACCGAATGCGATCTCGTGGCCACGGTTTGCGTTGCCCTTGATCCTGCCTTTTTGTGTCTTCCTGAACTTTGTTCTTTTAGGTAATAACATGACCTAATCTTTTTATCTCTTATTATCTAATTCAATTTCTTACT
>JAFDYP010000422.1 GCA_018267355.1 Bacteroidota bacterium | reverse complement strand
GCGTGATAGCTGATGTATCTGGGATTTTGGCCGGCTGAGTCTCTACCTGCGTTTGTGTCTGTATTTTGGTGTCGTCAGGCAGAGTTGATTTATCTTCTTTATTGTCACTGCTGCACGCTGCAAACATTAGGGCTGCAACAGCTAAAAGGAATATGCGCTTCATACCATTATTTTTCTGGTAAAGGGCAAAAGCCCTGCCGAAAGTTGATAAAGCAGTACGGGTATGATATTGCCCATATTCCAGGCCGCCGGGTCAAGAGGCGGAAGATATGTTGTTTAAAGGGAACGGAAGCGTAAACTTTTCTACTCAGCTCCGTCGTCCAGATATTTCATCCGTAGTTCATTGATGGTAGCCTCCATCTGTTTCACACCTTCTATGATATAGTTGAGAAAGTCCATGTCTTCTGCATGCCCGGGCTGCTCCTCGTATTTCTTTCTGAGCAGCTGTGCGAAGCCGGCGATATTGCGCAGAGGTGTCTTTAATTCATGATAAGACATTTTGGTGTATTCCGCCATGCGCTCATTGGCTTTGCTGAGGGAGTGGACAGCTTGTTCGAGATTTTGCGTATAGCTCGTCAGTTTGCGCTGGGTATACCAGGCCAGGATAGCGTTGAAAAATATCAGCATCACTATGAGTACAAAAACAAGTGTGAACAGATAGTTGCCCCTGTACTTGTATTGTTGTATCTCGTTATTGAGGTTAGCGCGCAATTTGGCCGATGCCGTACGCAGGGAATCCATCATCATACTGCCGGTAGCCGTAGCGACCATGGCCAAGGCTGAGTCTTTCTGCTGATGGTCATAGAGGGCTATGCCTAGCTGGAGTCGCGTCATACGTCGTTCTGCCAGGCTCTGCAGTGCTGCGATACTATCTCTGGCTATATCTATGGATAGGGTGTCATAATATGTCTCATTGCGCAGAAGGGCAGAGCGCGCAGAGTAGAAACTATCTCTATAGCGTTCCTGACCCGTGAGCAGGTAGCCGCGCTGTGCAGACTCTGCATAGGAGACGAAGCGGCTAGTATTGCGTAGGTAGATGTCTAGTTGCGTATTGCGGTGCTCTATGCTATTGGTCTCGCGGATATTGCGGTAGGCATAGAGGCCCAGGAGCAGCTCTATGAGGAGCAGCACCGGTGTGACGGATAGTAGCAGGAGTGTCCTACGGTTTGACTTATTTATCATAGCAGATCTGCGGAAGTTGCCAAAAGAATGAACAGTGCAGACAAGCGGTATAAATGCAGTAGAAACGGATCGGGCATGGAGAAATGTATTTGGGGTGCGGCAATTTACTGGAAATGAAGTGATCCAAATGCTAAAAAGCATGATCAAGGTCATGTCGGGCAAAAGGCGGCCGATAGCTACCGGTTTGTATATTATTTTTAGTCTATGTGATACACCCCTGACCAGCATTGTTGATATTAAAAGGGGCCAAAATTTTGCAACGGTGCTTCATCGGCTAAATTTACAGATGGTTAGCTATGCCTGTGAGGCGATCACAGGAGCGGCTGACACTGACTTTAAATTTAAAAAATCGAGTATGACCAAACGTTTTACGGTCCTGAGATGTATTGCTTTCCTTTTTCTCGCCATGGGCGCAGTGCCGCTATGGGCGCAGAATCAGCCGCCCGTGATAGTCAATGACACAGCGACGGTGGCGGAGAATAGTTTTGTGAACGGCAATATACTGACCAATGACAGCGATCCTGATGGAGCAGTGCTGACAGCTAATCCTGCCCTGGTACAGGCGCCGGCGCATGGTACACTGTTCATCCAGGCCAGCGGCTTGTATTCTTATATTCCTTTTGCCAACTATAGCGGGCCTGATATGGCTATTATCACGGTGTGTGATACCGGTACCCCGGTACAGTGCGGTGCCGATACGCTCTACATCGCAGTGACGCATCTCAATGTATCACCTGTGGCCAACCGCGATACAGGCACGACACGCAGCACTATACCACTCACAGCCTCAGCAGCTGGCAATGACAGTGATATAGATGGCCCATCTGCCATATATACGCTCGCCTCGTCACCTGCTCATGGTACAGCTACTATAGACTCTGCCGGCACCTATACCTATGCCTCGGGAGTACTATACACAGGGCTGGATTCTTTCAGTTATTCACTCTGTGATGGCGGTACGCCCAACCTATGCGATACAGCCTGGGTAGTGGTGATGGTGACTACCCTCAATCAACCACCTATAGCAGTCAATGATACCTTTAATATCAATGAGGACAGCGTACTGACTGCGAATGTAGGCGCTAATGATACCGATCCTGATGGTCCATCTGCTACCTATGGTATCTTTTCACAGCCTGCGCATGGCTCAGTGAATATGCAGGTAAATGGTACCATGACCTACACTCCTGATGCCAACTACAATGGCACCGATAGCTTCACCTATGTACACTGCGATGGCGGCACACCTAACCTATGCGATACAGCCACAGTATACTTCAACCTGGCTGCCGTGAACGATGCCCCTATAGCTGTAGCCGACTATAATACAACAACAGAAGATGTAGCCGTGAGCGGTGATGTGAGTACTAATGACAGCGACGTAGATGGTCCTGGTGCCAACTACACGGTGGCGTCAGGCGCACATGGATTGCTGATGCTGAATAGTTCGGGTACATATACATATACGCCTGCGGCCGGATACACAGGCTGCGATAGTATGTATGTATCTCGCTGTGACGGTGGCACGCCAAACCTCTGCGATACCTCTATGCTCGTAATATGTGTATCACTGCCGGTAGTAGCTAATACTGACAGTGCCAGCGCTGTGCAAGGTCAGCCTGTAGTGATACCTGTGACTGCCAATGATACCATCTCTGCAGCTACTACAGTATCGCTGACTACCGCTCCGGGTCATGGCTCTGCTGTAGTCAATGGTGATAATACCGTCACATATGCTTCTGCCAGTGACTACTACGGCGTGGATTCATTTACCTATGCCATCTGCGACACGGCGACTGCTATCTGCGACACTGCCAGCATCTATGTGATAGTCACCGGAGGCCCGGGCTTCAGCATAGATCCTGTCACCGTGCTGCAAGACTCATCTGCTGATGTGTGCTTTACCTATGGGCTCTATGCTGACACTACCAATATAATAGTATCCTTTGACTGTGGTGCTGCTCATGGTACTGCTTATGTACTATCTCAAAATCAAATAACCGGCCAGGCATGCGTGAGGTATGTAGCGGATTCTAATTACTTAGGGCCGGATTCCTTCTGCGTGACAGTTTGCGATACTGTAGCACAGCAGTGCCATACGCAGACAGTACAGGTGTCTGTGACCGAGCGCAATACCAACTGCTACTGGCTGAAGGGTATCTCGCCAAACGGAGACGGGCAGAATGACAACTTTATGGTAAACTGCAATGACCAGTATCCGCAGGCTACGCTGAAAGTGTTTAACCGCTGGGGCGACCAGGTATGGGATAGCGGCAGCCATTATGCCAATAACTTTGAAGGAAAGAATGGCAGGGGAGAGGTGCTGCCCGATGGTACCTACTACTATATCTACCAGTACAATGACGGCACCAAGGACCAGCATGTAGGTTTCATACAGATCACCAGATAATCTGCCCCACTCAACTCAAAAGCATGATCATGAAAAAATATTTCAGCATAAAAATCTCCATGATGAAGAAATGGATCCTAGCCTGCCTAGTTCTCTCTGCATCGGCCTCCGGCCTCTATGCACAGCAGGACGCACACTATGGCCTGTATATGTTCAATGGACTCTATCTGAATCCCGCCTATACCGGTAGCCACGAGGTGATCAACCTAATGGCTATCTACCGCAACCAGTGGGCCGGCGTAGACGGATCACCACAGTCTGCCAATATCAGTGTGGATGGTGCCCTGCGCCGCAATAGCTGTGCGCTGGGCCTCGTGGTGAGCGGCGATCAGCTGGGCCTCACGCGCTCCCTCAATGCGATGGCCTCCTTTGCCTACCGCATACCGGTGCGCAAGAGCAAAATAGCACTCGGCATCTCTGCCGGGGGTACCTACTACATGCAGCGCAATACAGATGCCATACCATCAGAGCTGACCGCACAAGGCTACGTAGACAATACTTTTGCAGTAAATAAATCGGTCTTCGTACCGAATGTAGGCGCGGGTATCTATATATACAGCCGCAAGTATTATGTGGGCCTCTCAGTACCGCATATCCTGCCTATGAAGATCAGCAGCCCTATAGGCCTGAGCATGAGCAACGGACTATTCCGCCAGTACAATCACTACCTGCTCACTGCTGGTGTAGTGATAGGCCGTGAGACATCTGTCATCAAAGTGCGCCCATCCCTCCTCGTCAAATACGTGAAGGGGCTGGACAGGAATATCCCGGACTTTGACGCGAGCCTGGGTTTACTCTTTGCAGACAGGTTCTGGCTGGGCGGTACCTACAGGCTGGCATCGGGCTATGACAATAAGAAAGGTACAGCCTTTGTGATCTGGACAGAGATGAAGCTGACACAGAGTCTCAAGCTGGGATATGCCTTTGACTGGGCGCTGACTGGTCTGAATACTGTAGCGAAATACGGCTCGCATGACGTAATGATAGGCTACGAGTTTATCCGTCGCAACAACCGCTACACTTCTCCACGCTATCTCACTTATTTCTAAACCCCGATACGCTAAAGACAATCCATCGTGAGTATGAAAAAGACAATCATAATATCGGTCGCACTGCTGCTAGGTCTCTCGGCTATGGCCCAGACCAAGGGATACCATACACGCCGCGGCAATAAGGCCTACAAGGTGTTCAATTTTCAGAGTGCTATAGACCACTACTCTATCCGCCTGAAGCGGCATAAGGGAGACAGCGTATACCTGCAGCAGCGCATAGCAGATGCCTACCGCCTGATGAATCAGCCGCAAAACTCAGAGGCATGGTACCGCAAGGTGGCCAATCAGGCTGATATGCCTGTCAATAAGTTTTACCTGGCAGATGCGCTTCGCTCCAATCAGAAGTATGATGAGGCGCGCACATGGTATGAAAAGTACAAAGCCTCCTCTCCGGGAGACAAGAATATAGACGACATCATAGCAGGCCTCAATAACGTGGGTGACCTGAGCAAAGACAAAGGCATCTTCAAAACAGAGCTGGCCAACTTCAGCTCCGGGGCATCAGACTTTGGCCCGGCATTCTACAAGGATGGCGAGGTGTTCTTTACCTCCAATAAGAATGCGCGCCGCGATAATAACCTGACCGATAACTGGACCGGCCGCAACTACTATCAGATATTCCTGGCTAAACCGCAATCTGAAGGCGCTACGACATATGATATCAAGAAGGTCGTAAAGTGCAAGCCTAATGGTAAGTTTCATGATGGGCCTGTGGCTTACAATGCTGCTACCAATGAGCTGATCTTTACCCGTAGCAACTATAAGCACTCTACTGCCAAGCGTAGCGCAGACAGGCACACAGTGCATCTGCAGCTGTACTCTATGACCTTTACCGAAAAGAAGCGCAGCAAGATCACGCCGCTGATCGTGAATGGAAAGGATTTCTCTACGGCACACCCTGCACTCTCTGCCGATGGCAATACACTTTACTTCAGCAGTGACAGGCCGGGCGGATACGGTGGCGCTGACCTCTATGTGTGTACCCGCAGCGGTACTACTGCCGGCTGGAGCGCTCCGGTCAATCTCGGCCCTGCTATCAATAGCAAGTACGACGAGAAGTTCCCTTTTATCGCTGCTGATGGCACCCTGTATTTTGCTACGAACGCACTGGGCGGCCTCGGTGGGCTGGATGTATATATGACGCATCAGGAGAATGGGACATGGACAAAGCCTGAAAACCTCGGTGCCCCGGTCAACTCTAACCGTGATGATTTTACTTTCATAGTAGACAGCGCCAATAAGAAAGGATTTTTTGCCAGCAACAGGAGCGGTGGCCTGGGCGAAGACGATATCTATACCTTCACGATGAACCGGCCAAAGCTGTATAACGTGACCGTGATGGTGATAGACTCTATGACCCACCAGCCGCTCAAAGAGGTGGCACTGATGCTGACCTGCACCAAGACCAAAGACCAAGGCTCCTTTACTACAGATGAAGGTACCCGTCAGCTCACGCTGGAGCAAGGAAAGAAATGCTCTGTGACAGCTACCAAAGACGACTACGCTCCGGTGTCTGTAGATATCACTCCAAAAGATAAGGACCAGGTGATCACGATAGCCATGGCTAAGAAAGCCCTGCGTCTCGTAGTATCTGTGAAAGATAAAGAGACAATGAAGCCGATCTATAATGCTGGTATCTATCTCACTGCTGCAGGCCAGCCTTCCTATACGTATGGTACAGACTCCTCCGGCTGGCTGATCACCAATCTGCCGGTGGGTACATATACCGTATCCTCGCCGGAGTACAAATCTATCACAGGTACGGTCAGTCCTGCTGATGCTGACCCTACCACGGGTATCGTGACCAAAGAGTACCGGATAGACCACAACGAGCTAAAGGTGATGGTGCCGCTCACGGCTAACTGCTTCACCTCTACGGTAGCATACACAGATCTCAAGACAGGCGAGCGCAAAGAGGTGCAGCCTAACAAAGAAATGTATGTACGCCTCGACCTGAACCTCGACCGCAAGTATACTATCGAGCATAATGGCCGCGTTGACACGATCTCTACCAAGGGCCTCATGCCTGGCCAGGTGATAGAAGGCCCGTGCAAGTTCTATATCGGTCAGATATGGGTGGTCAACGATATCTACTATGATCTGGATAAATCATACATCCGCAAGGATGCTGCGAAGGAGCTGGATAACGTAGCCCGCATCATGAAGGAAAACCCGACACTGGAGATAGAGCTCGGGTCTCATACGGACTGCCGCCAGACCATGGCGTATAACGATGCCCTCTCTGTGCGCCGTGCCAAAGCTGCCGTACTCTATATCGTATCGCGCAAGGTGAAGATGAGCCGCATACTGGCTGCCGGCTATGGCGAGCACAAACTGCTGAATGGCTGTGCATGTGAGCCGACCAATGTATCTGACTGTACAGAGGAGCAGCACAGTATAAACCGGAGGACGGAGATCAAGGTCCTCAAGTATTGATCGTTTTCATTGCTTAGCTATATTAAAGCGGTAGGAGCAGTCCTGCCGCTTTTTTATTTCATGCGGAAATAACGGTGCCATGCTGATATATCCATGTTAAGAATCAAGACCGCCATTGCAGACGCATATAGTTTTCCATATATTCAATACAACTAAATCCCCGATATGTCTCTGAAACTTACATCCCGGTTCCCCTCCAAGAGAGCTTTCATCACCGGTGCGGGTTCCGGCCTGGGCCGTGAGCTGGCGCTGCTACTGGCTGCAGATGGCTGGACCATCGGCATTACCGATATCAAAGCACAAAGTGCGCAGGAGAGTAAAGCACTGCTGGAGTCTAAAGGCGGCAAGGTGCTGGAGTATGCCTTTGATGTGTCTGATAAGACGGCGTATCAGGGAGCATTTGATGATTTCATATCACGGGCAGGTGGCGTGGATCTCATGATCAACAATGCAGGTGTGGGAGATGGTGGCCTGCTGGATGAGTATTCCCTCAAAAACTGGGACTGGATAGTAGGTATCAACCAGATGGCCGTGATCTACGGGACGTACTTTGCCATACCGGTGATGAAGAAGCAAGGCGCAGGTCATATCATCAGCATCGCCTCTGCTGCCGGCTATGCCAATATGCCGAATATGAGCATGTATAACATCACCAAGGCTGCCGTGATAGCGATGTCTGAGTCTATCAATGCAGAGGTGAGGCCTTTTGGTATCGGTGTGAGTGTGGTGATGCCCACCTTCTTTCGCAGCAATGTGATGGCGCAGGGCCGTGGGCCCGAGAGTGCCATGAGCATCGGCAGCGCCATGATCAAGAAGGCTCCGATACTACCATCAGAGGTAGCGCTGAAAATACTCACCGAGGCCGGCAACGGCACGTTCCATATCTTCCATCCATTCCAGGCGCGGATGGTCTGGTGGGTCAAGCGCTTTATTCCTAACCTCTTCCTCACCTTTAAGGCTAACAGCTTTGCCAAGAAAGGCTGGGTGCAGAAAAAGGTGCAGGAGGCGCGACAGAGCTAGATCATTTTTCTTCTTTTCTATGGGTGAAAGCGAAAGTGTACTTTTGCCAGATCAAACTATGCAAATATACACTGCCCTTCAAATCGGCGATTACCACACTAATCATTGCGAAGATTATTTATTTGTAAACCCTATGGGGCAAGAGCATTTGCTCTGTGCTGTGATGGATGGATGCACAACTGCAGTAGATAGTCACCTTATTTCTACCTTGATCGGTAAGCTTCTCAGAAAGATAGTCAAAGAGAGAGCTTATAAAGAACTCCATGGTCTTATAACTATTTGTGACGATCCCGAAGCTTATCTAAAATCTATCCTACGATTTATTCAAAGAGTTGAAT
>JAFDYP010000421.1 GCA_018267355.1 Bacteroidota bacterium | reverse complement strand
GCTTACGGCTGATATCACCGCCGTAGCACTTAGCCGTTACGTCCTTGCGCATCGCAGAGATATTCTCACGCGCTATGATCTTGGCACCTATCGCCGCCTGTATCGGTATCATGAACATCTGCCTTGGGATCAGCTCCTTCAGCTTCTCGCACATACGGCGGCCAAAGTCCTCCGCCTTGGTACGGTGGATCATGGCTGAGAAGGCATCCACCTTCTCATTATTGAGCAGGATGTCCATCTTCACCAGGTCACCCGGACGGTAGCCTATCTGATGGTAGTCAAAGGAAGCATAGCCGCGGGAGATAGATTTCAGCTTGTCATAAAAGTCAAACACGATCTCCGCCATTGGCATCTCAAACGTCAGCTCCACACGCTCCTCTGTCAGGTACTTCTGATTCAATAATATTCCACGCTTGTCCATACACAGGCCGATGATGCTGCCTATGTACTCAGGCTTGGTGATCACCTCTGCCTTGATATACGGCTCCTCCAGGCGCTCTATGCGCTGTATCTCCGGCATGTCTGCAGGGTTATTGATCACGAGTTCCTCGCCATCGGTCAGGTACGCATTGTACGATACCTGTGGCACCGTAGTGATGATCGTCATGTCAAACTCGCGCTCCAGGCGCTCCGTGATGATCTCCAGGTGCAGCAGCCCGAGGAAGCCGCAGCGGAAACCAAAGCCCAGCGCGATAGATGTCTCCGGCTCGTATACCAGAGAGGCGTCATTCAGTTGCAGCTTCTCCAGTGAGTCGCGCAGGTCCTCATAGTCATCATTATCTATCGGGTAGATACCGGCAAATACCATCGGCTTCACATCTTCAAAGCCGTGTATGCCCTCAGCACATGGATTAGCAAAGCTGGTGATCGTATCACCTACCTTGATCTCCTTTGCATTCTTGATACCCGTGATGATGTAGCCTACGTCACCAGCCTTCACCTCTGGCCGTTGCTCCAGGTCCATACGCAGCACACCCACCTCATCGGCATTGTACACCGCGCCGGTATTAAAGAACTTTACCTTCTCATTCTTCTTGATCGTACCATCCAGGATACGGTAGTACGCTATCACACCGCGGAAGGAGTTGAACACCGAGTCAAAGATCAGTGCCTTGAGCGGAGCGTTTGGATCGCCCTTTGGCGCAGGGATACGGTCTATTACCGCGTCAAATATCTTGTCCACGCCCTGGCCTGTACGACCGCTGGCGCGCAGGATATCCTCACGCTTGCAGCCTATCATGGCCATCACATCGTCCTCTACCAGCTCGGGGTTAGCGCCCGGCATATCTATCTTATTGATCACCGGTATGATGGTGAGGCCCTGCTCTACGGCCAGGTAGAGGTTTGAGATGGTCTGTGCCTGTATACCCTGGCTGGCATCTACCAGCAGCAGTGCGCCCTCGCAGGCTGCGAGAGACCGCGATACCTCGTAGCTGAAATCCACGTGGCCCGGGGTATCTATGAGATTGAGTACATACTTTTTGCCATCACGTACAAAGTCCATCTGGATAGCGTGGCTTTTGATGGTGATGCCGCGCTCGCGCTCCAGATCCATATTGTCCAGCACTGTGTCCATCATGTTCCTTTCGGAGATGGTCTTCGTCATTTCTATCAAACGGTCTGCGAGGGTGCTCTTACCGTGGTCGATGTGAGCGATGATGCAGAAATTCCTGATGTTTTCCATAAGCCGCGAAAGTACGCCGATTTGGTGGAATAAGCTAGCCGGAAAAGGAGTTTAAACCACGCGATTTTTGAGATATGAACCACATCTTAACATCTGTAATTACCCGCTTTGATTAAAGTCCTCTCTTTGGGAGGATTTAGGAGGGCCAATATCCCCCAACTTCTTACATTTGCCCAGCCAAAATCAATGAATCTTTACCCTTTAGCCAAGCCATTTCTCTTTCAGCTGGATGCTGAGACTGCGCATCACCTCACCATCGGTGCCCTGAAGAATCCATTGCTCCGCGCTTTTGCCACAGGTGAGAGGGTAGAGCATCCATCCCTGCATAGGCACTTATTCGGCATCGACTTCCCCAATCCCGTAGGCCTCGCAGCCGGCCTGGACAAAAACGGGGAGGTCATAGATGGTTTTGCGCAGATGGGCTTCGGCTACGTAGAGATCGGCACCATCACACCCAAGCCTCAGGACGGCAATCCGAAGCCACGCCTCTTCCGCCTCAGGGCCGACGAGGCCATCATCAACCGGATGGGCTTCAACAATGTCGGCGCCGTGCAGGCCGCCAGGAACCTGTCAGCACGCAAGAGCAACATCATCGTAGGCGGCAACATAGGCAAGAACAAAGTCACGCCCAATGACGAGGCTGTAAACGACTACCGCTCCTGCTTCCAGATTTTGCACGACTACGTAGATTACTTTGTGGTCAATGTCAGCTCGCCCAATACGCCGGGCCTGCGTGCGCTGCAGGACAAGGACTCCCTGGCGCTGATACTCCACACCCTGCAGGACCTCAACCAGGGCCGGGCTAAACCTAAACCGATCCTCCTCAAAATAGCGCCGGACCTGACCCATGAGCAGCTGGATGATATTGTCTCTATCGTCACCGATACACAAATAGCGGGCGTGATAGCTACCAATACTACCATAGAGCGCGAGAAACTCCCTCACTATCTGCCGTCTGAGATAGAAGCCTTTGGCGCGGGCGGTCTGAGTGGCCGGCCGCTGACAGCGCGGTCTACCGAGGTGATCCGCTACCTGCATCGCCAATCAGGTGGTAGCTTCCCTATCATAGGCGTGGGCGGCATCATGACCGCGCAGGATGCACTGGACAAGATCGCCGCCGGTGCCGCCATGGTACAGCTCTACTCCGGCTTTATCTATGCCGGCCCGGCACTCATATCAGCTATCAATAAAGCTCTGATAGTTTAGCATAATATTATATGCTATCGCGTTTT
>JAFDYP010000420.1 GCA_018267355.1 Bacteroidota bacterium | reverse complement strand
GTGGTCTATAAGTATACGAAGCACAGCCTCTTCTCCGCATTCCTGTTTTATATATTGGGCTTCGTAGCAGTATTGTACTCTACCTTTCTCACACGTAGTGGTGTGCTGGGAGATACCTCTGTGCATGCTTTCACAGATCTGGGCATGACCGGGCAGCTGCTCATCTACCTGTTTGTGTTCCTGATACCGTCACTTATCCTGCTTTTCATCCGGGTAGGCTCCATGCCTTCTCAGGAGAAAGAAGAAGAACTGCTGTCGAGAGAGTTCTGGATGTTTATCGGGTCGCTGGTGCTGATATTCTCTGCTTTGCAGCAGACATTCACCACCTCCATACCCGTGTGGAACCTGCTGCTGACAGACCTGTTTCATGCTGCTGACAAGAGTAAGATCGCACCTCCTGCCGACGCAGTGGCCCACTACAATAGCATCCAGATCTGGCTGGCGATACTGGTGGCGATAGGTACAGCGCTGATACAGTACCTGGCCTACAAATCGGCTAAAGCGCCATCTGTGATCCGCTGGGCATGGTATATGCTTGCCGCCTCGCTGGTAGTGACCATAGGCATCTGCTACGGTATGAGTATTGACTTCATCATAGAGATGTCTATACGTGAACATTCATTCAAATTCATCTCCCCATATTTCCTCATGCTGTGGACAGCTATGTATGCAGTGCTGGCCAATGCAGCCTATGCACTGGTGGTGCTAAAGAAGAATGCAAAGCTATGGGGTGGCGCTGTGACACACTTTGGGTTTGGAGTCTTTCTGGTGGGAGTACTGATCTCACAGTACAAGAAGGAAGTGATCTCTCTCAATACCGCCGGAGTGAACTTTGGCAAGGAGTTTAAAGCGCAGGAAACGGCAGAGAATATGCTGCTGCTGCGTGACTCGGTCTATAAAATGGGTGGCTATGAGATCAGCTACCGCGGCCTGAAGGTAGAGAAACCAAACAACCTCTATGAGGTGGATTATGTCAGGAGAGGTAAAGATGGTACTGTAGATGAGCAGTTCTCGCTCTTCCCAAATGCACAGATCAATCCCAAGATGGGCATGGTGGCCAATCCTGATACCAAGCACTACCTGACCAAGGATGTCTTTACACACGTATCATCTGTGCCTGATAACTCCAAACTCAAAGAGAAGAGCAATAATTTTGAACTGGCCGTGGGTGATACATTCTTTACCAAGAAGAACTTTGTCGTCTTTAAAGCGCTGGATAATAAGCCGCCGCTACCAGTAGGAGTGGACAAGGATAATAAGCTGGTGGTAGGTGCCAAACTGGAGATCAAATCTCTGGATGGCAATGTGATGGAGGCAGAGCCGGTCTATATTATCAATATGGCTGATAATACGACAGCCTCAGAGCCATTTGAGAATGAACAGATGGGTCTGAATATCTCTATAGGAAGGATCAATCCGGATACCAAGAAGTTTACCTTTGTGGTAAATGAAAAGGAACTGGCCAGTGACTTCATTATCATGAAAGCTATCATCTTTCCCGGTATCAAACTGGTGTGGATAGGTGGTATCATCACCTTCCTCGGTGTGCTGCTCAGTATGTACCGCCGCATGGGCGAAAACAAAGCTAAAGCATAACGTATGGCTGCCATCACGCTGATAGGATCAGGCAATGCCGCTACAGCGCTGGGGCGGGCACTACGCCACGCAGGTCATCGTATCGTGCAGGTGTGGAGCCGTACGGAGGAGAATGCAACTGTACTGGCCCGCGAGCTGAATGCTATGCCTACTGCCGATCTGCAAAGCATCAATAGCGATGCAGATGTCTATATCCTCTCGGTAAAAGATGAGGCGATAGAGGAGATAGTAAAAGCGCTGTCCCTGAGCGGCAAGATACTGGCGCATACCTCCGGTATCAAATCCAAAGACCTCCTGCACGCTTCTGCTCACTATGGTATCTTCTATCCCCTTGTGTCTATGACCAAAGATACCGAGACAGACTTTCGTGAGGTGCTGATGATGGTAGAGGGCAATGATGAGGCTACCCTGCAGGCATTGACGCGACTGGCGCAAACAATCTCCGGCAAAGTGAAGCAGGTGCAAGAACGCGACCGACAGTCACTACATCTGGCCGCTGTATTTGCCAATAACTTTACTAACTATCTCTATACAGTGTCTGAGCAGCTACTGCAGGAGAGTGGCCTTTCATTTGATGAGCTGCGTCCGCTCGTAGCAGCGCATGTACGGCGCGTGATGGAGCAGTCTCCCTTTCAGCTGCAGACGGGGCCCGCTATCAGGCGTGATCATTCCACTATGGATGTGCATCTCGATCTTTTGAGCCGGCATCAAAACCTGAAAGAAGTATATTCGCTACTGACATCCTCTATACAGGATCTCTATCCCATCAAATGATCAAACAGATATATGCCATACTGAGATTGACGCGTTGGGTCAATCTGGTAATCATCGCACTGAGCATGGTACTCTTCCAGTATTGCGTGATACACACCTACCTGAATGCAGCAGATATACCGCTCACCATGAGTGCGCCATACTTTGCGCTACTGATACTGGCAGTGGTACTGATAGCAGCCGGCGGCAATGTGGTCAATGACTACCTGGACTTTGAGCAGGATGCTACCTACCGGCCGGACCG
>JAFDYP010000041.1 GCA_018267355.1 Bacteroidota bacterium | reverse complement strand
TAAGGTACGCATCATAGGCAAGAACCAGGATGGCTATGTAATCCGCTTCTCAGGTAGCGAGGAGCTGATCCATATCTATGACAGTGATCTGAAGCTGGCTGCCGCACGTACGCTGGACTTCAAATCGGGCGATGGAAACCTGCAGCAGATCCTGCTGAACAGGACAGGAGGCTCACTAGTCTATCTCCACGGAGATAAAAAACAGACCCTGCTGATGCTACAGCCGGTCAATTCTAAGTTTATAGATATGAGCGTGCCGATCACGATAGATACCTTTGCAGACCGCAGGGACCTGGTAGATGCCAATCTGCACTACAAGCTTTCTATAGACCAGAACTATACGCTTTATTACTATCCTATATTTGGGGACGGCATGATCCGCTACATGAAGATGACATGTATGGACCGCGCAGGTGTGGTAGTTTACAAAAGCTTTCTGACCATCAACCGGCCAGAGAGAGATATGGAGTATGCCAAAGCACTCGTAGATAATGCGGGTAACGGCTATCTGATCTTCACCGCCGAGAAAGATGCCCAAGACAATGTAAAGGGTGATGAATATTATGTGATCCGTATCGATAAGATCAATGGGCAGCAAACCTCCTATACCATCAAATGTGAAAAGGAAATATTCGGAGAACCACAGTTTGAAATAGATAATGCAAACGGGACATTGCTGTTCTGCGGCTTTTATGATGACAAAGGAGATCCGGCTGACGCAGCGGCTAATGGCTTTTTTTATCTCAAGTATGACGCTCCCAATGGTTTGCTGAAGCAGTCCAATTATTCTCCTTTCCCTTCTGCCTTTATGACTTCTCTCACCGGCAGGAGTGCCGGTATGAGCAATAGGCTATTTACTTTCAATATAAGGAAAATGCTCCTGCGGATGGACGGCGGCGCGCTGATCACTGCTGAATCCGTGATAAGGGACAAGCGGGAGGTGGTGACCATGTCGCCCTCTATCATGAGCACGCCCTACAATACCTACCGGACCATTTTTACTTTTGCCTACAATGATATCATAGCATTCTCATTCAATCCCGATGGGAGCATAGACTGGAGCGCCATCATGCGCAAGAAACAACTGAGCGAAGACGATGACGGATTCAACTCTTCCTTTGCCTTCATCAATGAAAAGGATAAAGTACATTTTCTCTACCTTGACGAGATCAGCACGTCCGCCTCACTGGATGCCTATGATCTCAATAGCTCTGGTACATCCCAGCGGGTGATCCTTTTTGGACAGGAGGAGAAGGACGTCTTTCTCATACCTAAACAAGGAAAACAGGTGGCGCCAAATGAAGTGGTGATACCTAGTGTAAAAAACGGCTCATTCCGCCTGGTCAGGGTACAGTATTGATCTATGTTCAGCTTTTTCAAATCCAACAATCCGGCGCTGGTAGTGATCAATATAATATTGATCGTATTATTCCGGTTTGTGTTTTTGGTACACGGCCTGGACATAGCCGGACTATATCATCACACTGAGCCGGCCGCAGCCTTTCTCATCAGGCTGATATACCCTGCTCACATGAGCCAGCTATGGCTGGCGATAGCTGGTGGTGCCTTGTGTTTAGTAGAATCCCTACTCGTAAACCGGATCATCAATCGTCATAAGGTTTCTCAACGCAAAAACTATCTGGGAGGTATCCTCTTCGTGATCTTTACCTCTATGATACCTGAGTGTACCCTGATCAGCCCTGCGCAAGTTTCACTACTATTCCTGCTGCTGGTTTTCGATCAGCTCTTTGATCTCTCGCGTCCTGAGAAACTCTATGCCAATCAGTTTGATCTCGGTTTCCTGAGCGGTATCGCTATGCTGGTATATTTCCCGTCCGTCTTTATGCTTCCCCTCGTGATCATAGGCTTTCTCACCATGCGTACAGGCACACTGAAAGGCATCATGATAATTTTTACCGGCTTTGCGTCAGTCCTGGCTATCGTATTTACCCACTACCTGTGGTATGACCGGCTACCAGATATGCTGCCAGATATGGTCAATTTGCCTAACAGGAGAGCATTGAGCACGGTGCGCCTTACGCACTGGCAGGATATCTCCATAGCATGGATAGTACTGGTAGGTGCATGGATACTGGCCAATGTGCCGGGCATCTTATACTCATCAGTGATACAGACACGCAAGTATATCACTATACTGATCCTGAGCGGCTTCTTCTCTCTGCTGACTATAACCTTGTTATTTAATTTTAATTTGACACACCTCATTTTTGTACTTACATCGCTGAGTATCTTGTCAGCTATGTATTTTGTGGAAACAAAAATGGCATTGGTGGCCGAAATCCTGTTTATAGTCTTAATTTTGTCCGTCTTTACATTTCAATACCTGCCTATATTTGTGCCGGTATAGCATATAAAATCTGAAAAGTATAATCATATGAAGTTTGGAGTGGTAGTTTTCCCGGGATCTAACTGTGATAGGGATATGGTGCATGTGCTCGGCAATGTAATGGGCCAGGAGGTAGTGACGATCTTTCACAAAGAGACTTCTCTCGAGGGCTTTACACATCGCGACTGCATCATCCTGCCGGGTGGCTTCAGCTATGGAGACTACCTGCGCACAGGCGCTATCGCTCGCTTTTCGCCTATCATGGATGCGGTGATCGAGTTTGCCAATAATGGTGGCCGTGTGTTTGGTATCTGCAATGGATTTCAGATACTGTGTGAGGCAGGACTGCTGCCGGGTGCGCTGCTGCGCAATAACAATATGAAGTACGTCTGCAAGAACATCTATCTGAAAACACAGACCAAAGAATCCCTCCTCACTCAATCTATAAAGCCGGGCACGGTACTCAAGGTGCCTATAGCACATGGCGATGGCCGCTACTATGCTGATGCCGCTACTATGCAAAAGCTAAAGGATAATGATCAGGTGATATTCCGCTACTGCGATGCCAATGGCAACATCACTGAAGAAGCCAACCCTAATGGCTCTCTGGAGAATATAGCCGGCATCTGCAATGAAGGCCGTAATGTATACGGTATGATGCCACACCCTGAGCGCGCCTCAGAGGCAGACCTAGGCAATACAGATGGCAGGCAGATATTCCAGTCTCTGATAGAGTCTGTGCTGAGCACAGAGCTCGAGCCACGCAAGGCGATCTCTTCTTACTAGTCCCTGGGGTAGCTTTTGATAGCCGGATTTACGGCGTTTACTTATCTTGATGCAATTATGTTTGCTGCAGCACGTCTGACAGTGATATTAGCTATATCAAAACCCACCACGCATGAAAGCAGCCGTACTCGTACGCACCGGCGATGCCGCCAAAGCATTTGAGATCAGAGAAGTGCCTGTACCTAAGATACAGGCAGGAGAAGTCCTGATCAAGGTAGAAGGCTTCGGACTCAACTTTGCCGATGTAGTAGCGCGCGAGGGTATGTATCAGGATGCACCGCCGATCCCCGCCATACTCGGCTATGATGTAGTAGGCCGCATCACAGAGGTAGCGCCGGATGTGCAGAGCGTAAAGGTAGGCGACCGCGTCACCGCACTCACCCGTTTCGGTGGCTATGCGGAGTATGCTGTGGGCAATGCATTGGCGATAGCCAAAATATCAGATGATATGCCCATAGGCGAGGCGACAGCGCTCACCACACAATACTGCACGGCATACTACGCCGCCGCAGAGGCCGCCAATATACAAGAAGGAGACCGTGTCCTCATCCATTCGGCTGCCGGAGGCGTGGGCACTGCACTGGTGCAATACGCGCGGTATAAGAAGTGTGAGATATTTGCTACAGCCGGCTCCGAGTCGAAACTAAAGATGCTACAGGAAGCTGGCGTGCATCATGCGATCAACTATCAGACAGAGGACTTTGAGCAGGTGATCAGAGACAAGACCAGTGGTGTAGGAGTAGATGCGATCTTTGATGCTGTGGGTGGTAGCAATGTGAAGAAAGGTTTCCGCTCACTCATACATGGCGGCGGCCGCATCGTGTGTTATGGTGCCTCTACTATCACAGGGCAGAATATCTTTGGCAAGATCAGTACGCTGCTGGGCTTTGGCTTATATCATCCGATACAGTTCATGTCTACCTCCCGGGCGATCATCGGTGTCAATATGCTGCGGATAGCAGATAATAAACCTACGACTCTGGCACGCTGCCTCAAAGAAGTAGTCACACTACATGAGCAAGGCATCTTCAAGCCGTTGGTGGGCGGAGTATATCCGGTAGCTCAACTGGCAGAAGCGCACGCAGCGCTAGAGGGCAGGAAGACGGTGGGCAAGATCACTGTGACCTGGTAGAGCAGACGTGAGATGTGAGACTTGAGGCAAGAGATATTGTCAAACACTTGTACCGCTTGCTAGTTTGACTTCGCTGATGCGTTGTATCTCATAGACGGAGACTTTACTTTTCTCTTCTCTTATCTCTACTTCGTAGGAAAACTTCTTTAGCTCGTAGCCCACTGCATGTAGCTCTGCGATCAGTGGTTCTGCTATGTAGCGGTTGGGTTCGCTGAGGAGGATCAGGCCATTGGGTTTGACGAGCGTATCAAAGGCCGCGAGCAGTGGCTCAAACTGTTTGCGCTCATAGGCTACATCTGAAGCTAACAGCACTTCACATTGCTCTATGCCGGATGGTTTTCTCCAGTCGAGTATTTGAAAAGCTATATTGCTGATGCCATTTCTCACAGCATTCTCTTTCGCAAAGTCTACCGCATCCTGCAGATAGTCTGTGGAGATGACTTGTGCTCCCACAGCACCAGCCTCCAGCGCCGGCAAGCCTAATCCACCGCCGATCTCCAATGTTTGTTTACCAGTGACGAGATGAGGATAGGCTGCGATATGCTGCGCCAGGCCCAATGCCGAGGGCCATAGCTCTGCCCAGTAGGGGATACGCTCATCTGCCACCTCTTCATGTTGCAGACCCTTTGCTACCAGCTCATCGTAGAGCTCGTCAAAGTTGGTGACGGATAGGATGCGGTACAGCCTTTCGCCTATCGTGAGTTCGTGCTCTGTGGTTTTGAATCGCAAACTGCTATTTTGTGTGGCAAATATAAAGACATGACCTGCGATGAATGAATCCTTCCTGACTTTTCTTTCCGGCTTTGGCAGGCTGAGTGAGGCCGAGGCGGCGCTCTTTGCTGCTTCCTGTACAGAGGCCGGCTACGGCCGTGGGGATTATTTCATCCGCGAGGGAGAGGTCTCACACCGGATCGGCTTTTTGGTCAGCGGTATCGCACGTGTCTATCATCTGGCGAATGATAAGGAGTACACTTCTTAATTCTGCTTCCCACAGCGCAACAGGATGGTGGCATCCTTTGAGAGCTTCCTGACACAGCGGCCTTCGCGAGAGAGCATCCACTTCCTGCAAGACACAGAGCTGATACTCATATCTCGTAGCAAACTGTATGAGCTCTATGAGCAGTCTCCCGCTATACAGGAGCTGGGCCGACGCATGGCTGAGTATAACTATATCCTGGCCATGGAGCGTATCTACTCGCTACAGCATGATACGGCGCAGGCCCGCTATGAGAAGCTACTCGATATCTACGCCGACCTGATCAACCTCGTGCCTCATCATTATATCGCCTCCTACCTGGGCGTCACACCTGAATCGCTGAGCCGCATCCGCAAGGACCTGATGCGCTGATGCATTCCTTATCATACATCAATGACCGTGACCTACCGGCACCGTACGTTTGCATCATAGATACGACGCTATGCTACTGCGAAACAAATACCTGATACTGGCGCTGCTGACCGCAGCCTACACACTGTCCTTTATGGACCGGTATGTGGTGAACCTTCTGCTGAATGATGTCCAGCGGGACCTGCACCTATCTGAGGTGCAGTCGGGCCTGCTGGCAGGTGCGGGCTTTGCTGTCCTCTATGCGCTCATGGCTATCCCTATGGGCATCTGGGCAGACCGATATCAGCGCGGCAGGATAGCCTCTCTAGGTGTAGGCCTGTGGAGCCTGATGACCGGCCTCTGTGCTACCGCAGCGGGATTTGGCCAGTTGGTACTATGTCGTATAGGGGTCGGTATCGGCGAGGCTGCCTTGACACCGGCCGCCTATCCTATTATCCGCTCGCTCTTCTCCCAGCGGCGGCTATCTACTGCTATCGGTATCTACTGTACGGGCATCTATCTGGGCTCGGGACTGGCGTACTGGCTGGGCGGCTATGCTATGAAGGCTATCCGTCTGCATCACCTGGCGGCCAGCTTCTCCCTTGTAAACTATGACTGGCAGTTGCTCTTCCTGTTCTTTGCCTTGCCTGGGCTGCTGGTAGCTACATTGCTGTTCTTTGTGAAAGTGCCACAGCCAGCGACCTCTTCTACTGGCAATGGCTCTACAGCCTTCAAGGCCTTTCTCAGCCATCATCAGTATCGCTTTTTGAAACTGACTTTTGCCAGTGCATTGTTTAATGTAGCTGTGTATGCGGCTGGAGTCTGGCTTCCTGCATATTTGCAGCGTGTGCATCACATGGACCTCGCGGCCAGTGGTACAGTGCTGGGTATCTCCATGATCTGCATCTCACCTATAGGCGCAGTGCTGGGTGGTATCATCAGCGATCAACTCTCTAAGAGCCAAGGCATCAAAGGCCGGATGACCGCCATGCTTTTTACGATAGCTTTGGCTGGTGTATCTTTTCTGAGTATCCTGTACTGTAGTTCCCAGACAGGTACGCTCATAGCATTGGGCTGTCTGTCGCTCACGCTGAGCATGCCGGTAGCCATCACTGCGGCTATGGTGCAGGACATCAGCCCGGATGAGCTGCGCAGCACTGCACCGGCCTTTATGCTCATGCTGCAGAACCTGATCGGCATGAGCCTAGGCCCTGCACTGGTAGCTTTGCTGACGCAATATGTGTTTCGCGATAGCATGAGCATCGGCACTTCTATTGCTACCGTAGGAGCGCCATTTAGCGTTATGGCGGTACTCTTTATTTCTCACCTGATCAAACAAACCAAATGAACACTATAGATCTCAAGGCGCTGTGGATCTCTGCCTGTACATGGCTATCCGCTGATGGCGCTGCAGAGTGGGCGCATATAGAGGCAGCCTACAGTGCGCCGTCTCGTCACTATCATACCCTTCAGCATCTTTGTGATGTATATGCAGACCTGCATGAGTACTATGTAGGCAAGGTGCCAACGGCTACTGTGTTTGCCCTTTTCTTTCATGATATCATCTATAGCGCGCTGCGGGGTGACAATGAGAAAAGAAGTGCTGATCATGCCGCGAATATGCTGTACCAATGGGATGGGGATAAAGCGCTCACAGATTGTGTGGCCACTATGATAGAGGCTACTGCTACGCATGAGAGCAGTGATGCAGAAACACAGCTATTCCTCGATGCGGATATGGCAATACTCGGCGCGCCTGCTGAACACTATGGCATCTATATAGCAGCAGTGCGCAAGGAATACAACATCTATCCTGACTTGATCTACAATGCCGGCCGCCGCAAATTTGTGGAGGCTACATTGCGGAGAGAGAGGATATATCTCACAGACTACTTCCATCGCCGCTATGGAGCACAGGCGCGTATCAACCTCGCTCAAGAACTAACCCTACTAACATGAAGACCGCTATCTATCCTTTCTCCGGAGACCCGATTACCTATGGGCATATAGACATCATCACCCGGGCTGCCGGCATCTTTGACCATGTGATCGCTGCCATCGGTATCAATCCGCTGAAGCAATACCACTTTACCTTAGAGGAGCGAGTGATGATGGCGAAGACTTCACTCGGGCATTTGCCCAATGTAACTATCAGCTCGTACGAAGGGCTGCTGGCTGACTTTGCCCGGGAGCATGGCACCAAGGTGATCGTGCGTGGTATCCGTAATGCCGAGGACTTTGGCTACGAATGGATGATACATGAGATCAATGACTTGATAGACCACTCTCTGGAGACGTTCTGGATGCCTTGCAGTAAGGATAAAGGGCACATCAGTTCATCTGCAGTATGGCAGCTCTGGCAGGCGCATCATGATATAGCTGCTATGGTTCCTGCTACGGTGATAGACAGACTGGAGGCCACAAGGCGCAATGTGTAGGCTTCTTTATCTACCGGCCCTCACACATAGATAATATTCAATGCTCATAGCGTCCCCGCTAATCTTAACTTTGAGGTAACATTCTGTCAATAGGTTTGCGGGCAAATAGCATGGTATGGAGATGAATGACTTTAAGGTACTGCTGGTAGATGATGAGCCAGATGTACTGGAGTTTATGAAGTATAGCCTGGAGAAGGAAGGCTTCTGGGTATACACAGCCACCAATGGCGCAGACGGTATACAGATAGCCAAGAAGGTACGCCCGCACCTCATCGTACTGGACATGATGATGCCGGTAAAGGATGGCATCACTACCTGCCGCGAGCTACGCGCTATGCCTGAGTTTAAGAATACACTGATCACCTTCCTCTCTGCGAGAGACGAGGACTACTCACAGATAGCGGGCCTCGAGTCAGGTGCGGATGACTATATCACCAAGCCTATCAAACCAAAGGTCTTTACCACCCGTGTGCATGCACTGATGCGCAGGCTGGACGATGGCGCTCAAGTGAGCAATATCAAGGTGGCCAACATAGAGATAGACCGTGAGAAGTATAAGGTGATACAGGAGGGCCGCGACATCAACCTGCCGCGCAAGGAGTTTGAGCTGCTGTGCCTGCTGGCCAGCAAGCCGGGCCGTGTCTTCAAGCGGGAGGAGATACTCAATAAGGTCTGGGGCAACGACAC
>JAFDYP010000419.1 GCA_018267355.1 Bacteroidota bacterium | reverse complement strand
GGGTGCAACTCGCCTTCCGCTATGCGGCGAGTGAGCATTTGTACGGGTAGATTTCAGCCTGTTCTTGTTTGATTCGATAGTCGATGAAGGTTTTCCAATCGCCGTTGAGGTACAGCGCTCGGAGGCTGAGCATTGCCTGTGCGCCTTCGACGGTCCACCGCATTCCGGTTTGTTCCAGGCGATCTTTGACGAGGTGTCGGCAAGCACCTTCAGCGACTCCACTGCCGATCGGATAGCCAGACGCCAGATAGTCGTCGTACCGCATGTGGTCGCGATTGTTCTCGAAATATCCGATCGCGGCATTCAAGACGGTCCGTTTCGCCGCAGGTAGGCGATGCTTACTCCGCATTTGGCGGAGGCCTCCGATGACACGACCGACCTGACCTTCCAGCAGCAGTCGCAATCGGTGCGTGACAAAGGCTTCTGCGGACGGGCTGGTTTCCGGATGAAAGATGTGAGCCACCTGCCACAGTCGTTCCAGCACATGGAAAATGTCCAGGATGCCAACGGCATTGGGCAGGAAGAATTTCAGAACCTCCCACAACGCCCGCTCGCCATCCATGACGGCAACGACGGGCTTGTCGTGATCGTGATTTCGGGCCATCGCCTCATCACTCAGCGCACCAAAGAGCGAAACCCGTCCGTTGCATTCCTCGCCTTCGATGACCCGGGTCATTTCCGCGGCCACGTGTTTGTGGCAAGGCTGGGGTCGGTTGGCGTTCGCTTCTTTCCGCGACAGTTCTTCCAGAACATCGTCGGGGCCGCGCACAAACCGATTGATCGTATACACGGCCCCCACGTAGGACATCTGTTTCTTGTTCGCCTTTTCTCCCTTGGCGCGACACTTCGAATGAAGTTGTTTTGTGGTGACCGGGCGACGCATGGGAATCCCCTTGCCATCGGCCGTGAAGACCACCAACTCTCCTTCCTCCTCAGCAGGTGGAGGCGGTTGTTCCTGCCGAAAGCCCGGAGCAAACTCCGCCATCTTCCGGTTCATGACCTCGGCTGCCCGCACGGACGGGGCCACCCCCAGCAGGTCGGCCAGGTTTCCAGTGGCTTCGAGGAAGGACTCCTTCAGGCACATCCGTTGTTGCCAGTCTTCCAGAACATACGAGAATTCGCCCAGCGGCAGTCCGAGCCGAGCATCCAGCGGAACGACTTCGATCTTCTGATCCTCCCGAGTTCCATAGACACGACGATGAATCGTCAATCGACCGAAAATCGATTGGTAAGAACGTGTATGCAACTGCTCCAGGCGGTGCCAGGTCCGGGTTTCCTGCACGGATTCCCCCTCCACACGGGGTGCCGACATCGTGGCGTCTGCGGACACGCTGACCGTCTCGCCAACATCCCCATCACCCGCCTGCTCGACAAAAGCACTCAGGAGATGAAGGCCCATCTGCATCAGGCCGGCAAACAATTCCCGCTCGACTTCATCGATTCGACGACCGTCCTTTCCAGATTGTCGAACCCTTTCAATCAACCGCTCCAAGCAATCATGGGACTTGAGAAAGTCTCGTTCAATGGCGATCATCTTCCTTGATCTCCTGGTTTGGGGGAAAACATTCCGTTGATACTGAAATGTTCCCTCCCAGGAGGTCATTTCTCAAGACCCTTCTCGACGTAAATCCAAGCAGATCAACGCTCCTGACCGAGCGGAAGGCGAGTTACACCCGTCTCGAAAATCGGGATCAAGACATTTGGGATCTTGGAAAGTTGGATCGCGAACACGCGCCGGATTATATCTCACGCCAAAATCCTCTTGCAGAACCTGGAGCATGAGATAACAGCAGAAGTAGCCTGGCAAGTTCTTGTACGTGGCGGGAGATTGGAGATACCGGTACAGATGTCGGCTCGTCTCAAAGTCCACTCGGCGAGCAGCTTCGTCCAGCCAATCTAGAATTTCCGAGACATCGATTGCTTCTGCACCGGGAAGGTTGCCTGAGCAAGCGAGATTCAGAGCCGCAATGTCAACCTTTGCGAGGTCGTCCACGGATAAGGCGCGGATTTGCGACAGAGACGGCACCACTTGTGGAGTACGTGACTGTGGTACACCCTGACTTTCACGCTTTGGATTTGCCATCACACATCCCCATGCCAAGGCTAGCTATGGTTGTGCCGTTAAATCGGAACGGTGCTCCCGAAGGGGACGTATTCTTGACTTGATTGCAGCAAAATTGCAACTCGATTCAAGGATTCATGAGGCTTTTCGCGAATTCCAACGACCGTCTTCACGCAAGCCGTATACACTGTTCCCATGTTCTCATGCGAAATTCAACCAACAATTCACCAACGAAATCAGGATGACTGCGACGGAAATTATCAGAACCAACAAGACCGAATGAGACTGAGCAATTGTCAGAACGCTGTGTCATGAAAGCAACTTCTGGCTGCATATTGCGTTACAGATAATGGCTTCAAGAATGTTCGAGCCCTAGTCGGGGAGATGGCGTGAATTCGGAGGTTATTGCTACACAACCCGGCATTCTGAGTTTTGACGTTGGTCGGTCGCGGCTACTTTGGAAACGCCAAACGAGATTGGCTTTCAT
>JAFDYP010000418.1 GCA_018267355.1 Bacteroidota bacterium | reverse complement strand
CTGGTCAAAGTCGCTACCTTTGCCGGCAAAGATCTAGTAATGACCACACCAGAGCGCAGAGACCTGATAGCCTCCTATGGCAAAGCCTATGAAACGCTGACTGCAGCACTCTGGCAGTTTCCTGCCGACATGTGGCAGTGGCGGCCCGGCCCGGGCAAGTGGAGCATCCATGAGATCATCATCCACATAGCAGACAGCGAGGCCAACTCCTATATCCGCTGCCGCAGGCTGATAGCCGAACCGGGTACCGGAGTCTATGGCTATGACGAGAATAAATGGGCACAGGTGCTGGACTACCACAGCCGGTCTACGGACGAGGCACTGGACCTCTTCAAAGCCTTGCGCCAGTCCAGCTGGCAGCTCATAAAGGACCAGCCTGACCATGTGTGGCACACAGCTACGGTGCTACACTCTGAGGCCGGCACAGTGAGCATAGAGCAGTGGCTCCGCACCTATGAGGAGCACATACCGGTACACATCCGCCAGATGGAGCGCACCTACCTGGCATGGCTTGAGGCCGGCAGCCCTGCAGCGTAAAAAGATGGGCACCAGACCCGCCCCGATCATAGCGTACATCGCGAAATCCAAAAAAACTTAACAATTTACCCGTGCCTCGCAGGCAGACAGGATTATCCTACCTTTGGGGTATAACTATTTGCATCATGTCTCGTCTACCCGCTCTTATTGCTGCGCTATTGATCTCCTTCTCGTCCTTTGCCCAGATCGTAAAACCCGTACACTGGAGCTGGCAGGCCCAAAAGGTAAAAGAAGGTGAATACAAACTTGTATTCACCGCTCAGATAGACAAGCCGTGGCACACCTATGGCATCAATATACCGGATGGCGGACCCGTCAGGACCAGCTTCACTTATGATAAGAATGGTGACGTGCAGATGGTGGGCAAGATGACAGAGTCCGGTCCGAAGATGAAGGATGCGATGGATGATGTATTTCAGATCAAGCTTAGGTACTTTGAAGAAAAGGCTGTATTTGAGCAAACAGTAAAGGCGAAAAAAGGCACAAAGGTGACCGGCACGCTGGAGTATATGGCCTGTGACGACAAGTCCTGCCTGGCACCGGAGCGCAAAAAATTTGAGATCGTGATCCCTTAGGCTGTAATACTTTAGCTCTCTGCCCGTCCAACTGGCAGATTCTTATATTTGACCCACATCTATACCTGTCATGAATCAGATCAAGACACTCCTCGTCCTACTTCTTTTTAGTACCGTTTCCTTTGCTCAAGTCCTGACTCCGCGCCACTGGAGCTTTCGTGCCCAGCATGTGAAAGATGACCAATATGACCTGATCCTGACTATGGATATAGACCGGCCCTGGCACGGCTACAGCCAGAAGGTAGACGGCGATGCGCCACTACCTACGTCCATAGACTTTGACAAGAATGCAGACATAGAGCTGATAGGTGCCACTGCTGAGGGTGGGCCTAATGTACACGTGATAGATGATGCGCTCAACGGCGGCAAGATGAAGATCTTTGAGGACCGGGCCATCTTTACCCAGCGTATCAAGCTGAAAAAAGCAACTGTAGTGACCGGTGCTGTGACAGCACAGGTATGCGATGATAAATCCTGCCTGCCCCCGGAGACCAAGACATTTAAGATAGCTATAGGCGCCGCTCCTGGTAAGGCAGATACAGCTAAGGCTAAAAGCGGTTTGTCATCTGCATTTGGCGCTAATACAAATGATAGCAATGCGAGTGATGCCGAGAATGCTGCAAAGAAAGATAGCGCAGCTACCAGTGCACCAGCAGCATCTACCTCAGGCCTATCCAGCTACTACCAGAGCTTCTTTGACAAGTCTAAGTTTGCGCAGCCCGTGAGCGACTGCGGTACCAAAGAAGAACCTCTGACTACCTGGCTCGTATTTCTCTTTGGACTCGGTGGCGGATTAGCTGCGCTGCTCACGCCTTGTGTCTTCCCTATGATACCACTCACGGTGAGCTTCTTTATCAAGCGGGGTGAGAATAAAAACAGCGGGCGCTGGGAGTCTGTTTTCTATGGGTTCAGCATTATGCTTATTTTCTTCCTGCTGTCACTGCCCTTCCTCTTCCTCAATCTTTCCTCAAATTCACTGCATGAGCTAGCCACTAATATGTGGTACAACCTCGCCTTCTTTGTGATATTTATTGTCTTTGCTATTTCATTCTTCGGATATTATGAAATAGCACTACCGAGCTCACTCGCTACCAAGGTAGACTCTGCATCTAATGCCGGTGGTACGATCGGCATTTTCTTTATGGCACTGACACTGGTGATCGTCTCCTTCTCATGTACAGGTCCGCTGATCGGCACCCTGCTGGCCAGCCTGGGTGGGGCCAATGGCAAACTGAACCTTGTAGTAGGTATGACCTCATTTGGCTTTGCTATGGGGTTGCCGTTCACGCTGTTTGCTTTCTTCCCGGGCCTGCTGAAGAAGCTCCCTCGCTCCGGAGGCTGGATGGACACAGTGAAAAAGTTCTTTGGTTTTGCCGAGCTGATACTAGCTATGAAGTTCCTCTCAAATGCGGACCTCGTGGGGCATTGGGGCGTGGTGAAGAAAGAGATCTTCCTGGCGGTATGGGTAGTGCTTGGAGCAGCTCTTTTCCTCTATCTGATCGGTATCATCAAATTCAAATCAGAGGCGCCGATGACCAGCAGGTCTCCGATCCGTATGATCATAGCTGCGGTGATATTCCTTTTCACCGCATACTGTGCCTATGGCCTGAGTGGCAGGGAGGTACGCCTGTTGAGCGGCTTCATCCCGCCAGACTATTATTCCATCTTCCCAAAGAAATCAGACTGCCCTGATGACCTCAGTTGTTTTCATGACTATGATGAGGCGGTAGCCTATGCACGCAAATCAAACAAGCCGATCTTCATAGACTTCACCGGATACAACTGCGCCAACTGCCGCAAGATGGAGGAGACAATCTGGACAGATGCAGAGGTATATCGCCGCCTGAGCCAGAAGTATGTGATCGTCTCGCTCTACGTAGATGACTACAGGAGGAAACTGCCTGCCGACATGGCCTACACCTCTCCTATGACGGGTGATGAGCGCACCACCTATGGAGATAAGTGGAGTGACTTTCAGGCTGTCTGCTTCAATACCAATACGCAGCCTCAGTATGTACTGATCAGCCCCGACGAGAAGCGTCTGAATAACTCATGGAAGGGATATGATGCGGACCCTAAGAAGTTCAGAGATTTTCTGGACTGTGGTCTGGCCGCCTACGCTACCGTGCAGGCAAAGTAAAACAGAAATCTGTACCGTTTTCCGCATTAGAGGCGTTCCAGATGGAGCCACCCATGCGCTCTACTATCTTGCGGCAGATGGCCAGGCCGATACCTGAGCCGGAGTAGTGCTCCCTATTGTGCAGGCGTGAGAACATATCAAAGATACTGTCGCGGTATTTGTCATCTATGCCGATACCATTATCCGAGATACAGAACTTATAGAAACCACCTTCCCGCGTATAAGTCACGGCTACTCGCGGCGTTTTCGACTGATTATACTTGATCGCATTTGACAGCAGGTTCTGGAAGAGCTGTATCATCAGTACAGAGTTGCTCCGCACTACCGGCAGCCGGGCACAGTCTATCTCTACATGGCGCGCCGCTATGACCATGCGCAGGTTCTCTTTGACCCGCTGCAGTGTCTGATTGAGATCTACCTCTGTGAGCTCGTCATGGCTGTGCACCTTAGAGAAGGTCAGTATACCTGCTATCATCTCATTGATACGCTTGCCGCCTTCTTTGAGGTAACTCAGAAACTCCTTTTGCTCAGGATTAACTTTATCCCTGAGGCTCATCTCCAGCAGCTCGGCATAGGATACGATCATACGCACCGGCTCGCGCAGGTCATGTGAGGCCGCATGAGCAAACTGCTTCAGCTCATCATTAGACTGCTCGAGCTGGGTGACGTAAAGTTGAACCTCGTCGTTTTTCTGCCGCAGCATCTCTGTCTCTCTCTCCTGACTCTCCCTTTCAAAGTCT
The DNA here is from genome assembly GCA_018267355.1 of Bacteroidota bacterium. Classification (GTDB taxonomy): domain Bacteria; phylum Bacteroidota; class Bacteroidia; order Chitinophagales; family LD1; genus UBA1941. The sequence goes on along the minus strand of JAFDYP010000418.1, from coordinate 466 downwards.
TTCTGGACGGCACCCATGTAGAGTACTTTGTCCATTTTAAAGTTATCGAGTAGGGTCTGGCTGTGTTTTCTCTGGTACTCCAGCGCTTCTTTCAGTTTGCCACAGCGCTCATAGGCCTCAGACATCAGCTTGTATATCTTAGAGAGGTTGAGTGCTGTAGGCACAGTGGTCTTAAACTGTTGCAGTGCCTTCTGAAAAAAAACAATTGCTTCTTCACAGTCACCCAGTGCCAGCAGGGCACGCGCCCTTTCGTCATAGTAGCTAGCCTGAAAGGTGGGTACGTTCTTGCTGAAAATGATATCATGTGCACGAGCAAAATAAGCCTGAGACAGCTCGCGGTTTTTTTGTTTGGCATAGAGCATACCGGTCAGCGAGGCTGAGAGGCCGGTCTGCAGTTCATTGTTTGTCTCCTCGGCCAGGCGCAGGCGCTCCAGCGAGTATTGCAGCGCTTCTTCTATTTTATCCT
>JAFDYP010000417.1 GCA_018267355.1 Bacteroidota bacterium | reverse complement strand
TGTCCTCTTCAGCTATCACAGACTTTATCATGATGGTGCAAAACACCTCCTATATGTTTGTGACCGGACCCAATGTGGTCAAAACGGTGACACACGAAGATGTGACCAGCGAAGAACTGGGCGGCGCTATGACGCATGCTACTAAGTCAGGAGTGACACACTTCGCCTACGCCAATGAAGTAGAATGTATCAATGGCATCAAAAAGCTGCTCAGCTATATCCCGCAGAACTGCGAGGAGACAGCACCCTTTGCAGACTATGATGGCAGCAATGAGTGGCGTGAGAAACTCAACACCGTGATACCAGCCAATCCATCGCAGCCATACGATATGCGCGACGTGATCCAGGAGCTGGTTGATAATGAGTCTTTCTATGAGGTGCACAAGGACTTTGCAGAGAATATCGTGGTTGGCTTTGCCCGCCTGGCGGGACGTAGCATAGGTATCGTGGCAAATCAGCCTGCCGTACTGGCCGGCGTACTGGATATCAACTCCTCTACCAAAGGCGCTCGCTTTGTACGTTTCTGCGATTGCTTTAATATACCACTGCTCACACTGGTAGACGTACCGGGCTTCCTGCCGGGTACAGATCAGGAGTGGCATGGCATCATCACCAATGGGGCTAAACTGCTATATGCGTTTAGCGAAGCTACGGTACCAAAGATCACTGTGATCACCCGCAAGGCATACGGCGGCGCCTATGATGTGATGAACTCCAAGCATATCGGCGCAGATATGAATTATGCCTGGCCTAATGCTGAGATAGCTGTGATGGGCGCCAAGGGTGCCGCTGAGATCATCTTCAAGCGTGAGATCAGCTCAGCAGCCGATCCTGCCCAGAAGCTGGACGAAATGGTCAACCAGTATACGGAGAACTTTGCCAATCCATACAGGGCCGCTGCACGTGGTTTTGTGGATGAAGTCATAGAACCTGCAGCCACCCGTCAGAAGCTGATCCGGGCATTTAAGGTTTGCGAAACCAAAGCTGTAAAACTGCCAAAGAAGAAACACGGAAATATTCCTTTGTAAAAATTTAATTTGGAAATCTGACGATCAGGTTCTATTTTCACAAAACATCCGACAAAAGTCCGTGAAGAATTTTATCCATACATGTATCTGTTGTTGTTCTGCCGAGCAGCAGATAGATCATTTGTGGACATGACCCTGCTAGCCTAATCTAATTTAATCATAGAAAGCTCCACCTCCGTGGGGCTTTTTTTATGCCTATAACTCAGAAAAGATGATAGAAACGACCATAAAACCAAGTGCCAAACTAAGGCGAAAGCTGGACCAGCTGAGCGGCCAGATAGGCAATACGCCGCTGCTGGATCTCTCGGGGCTCAGCCTCAATAAGGATGTGACCATCCACGCCAAGGCCGAGTGGCAGCAGCTATCCGGCAGTATCAAGGCACGTGCGGCCTTCAACATCATAAAACTGGCCGTAGATGCAGGACAGCTGCACGAGGGTAAGGCCCTGCTCGATGCTACGAGTGGTAACACAGGTATAGCCTATGCTACGATCGGTGCCCGCCTCGGGCTGAAGGTCAGCCTCTGCCTGCCTGAAAATGCATCCAGAGAGCGCAAAGAGATACTCGAATCGCTCGGAGCAGAGATCATCTACACGTCAAGATTTGGCGGTACTGACGAGGCACAGGAGGTAGCCAGCTACCTGGCACAGCAGTTCCCGGACAAATACTACTATGCAGACCAGTATAAGAACGCTGCAAACTGGAAAGCGCACTACTACAATACTGCCAGCGAGATCCTGCGTCAGGCTCCCGGCATCACACACTTTGCCTCAGGCCTGGGCACTACGGGAACTTTCACCGGTACGGGCCGCCGTCTCCGCGAGGCGCGACCGGATATCCGCCTCATCGCTTTTCAGCCGGACTTTGCACTGCACGGTCTGGAGGGCTGGAAGCACCTGGAGACTGCAGTGGTGCCGGAGATCTACGATGCACAACTAGCTCATGCCATACATGAAGTATCTACCGATGGAGCGCATGAGATCCTAAGCAGAGTGGCCCGTGAGTATGGCATCCTGCTCAGCCCATCCGCTGCCGCCAATCTGTCCGGCGCAGTAGCGCTGTCAGCGCAAATAAGCAATGGCTCGGTAGTGACAGTACTACCAGACAATGCTGATAAATACTCTGAAATCATTAAACAAATACTATGAGCCTCTCTATCACACAAGACGCCAGGGAGCGTATCATCCATGACGCTATCCAGACCTTTCCTGATGAGTGCTGCGGCTTCCTGTATGGTACAGAGACCGGAGACGACAGGCTGATACTAGAGGTGCAGGCGGTAGGCAATTCCAAAGATGGTGACAAGCGCAGGCGCTTTGAGATCAAGGCGCTAGACTACCTGCGCGCAGAGCGCTACGCAGAGGCTAATAACCTACTACTACTGGGTGTATACCACTCTCACCCGGATCATCCATCCGTACCCTCAGAGCATGACAGGATAGCGGCACAACCGTATTTCTCATACGTCATCGTGTCTATACTAGCCGGCAAGTACAATACACTGCAGTCCTGGAGGCTAAATGACGCCTCACAATTCGAAGAAGAAACAATCTCACGGTCACAATTTTCAAACTAAAACATAAAACAACATCATGGCTACTGTGATTATCCCCACTCCCCTCAGAAAATTTACCGGACAGAAAACGAAGCTGGAAGCAGAAGGCTCCAGCGTGAAAGAGGCTATAGAAGACCTCGCGTTGAATTTCCCTGACCTGAAAAAACACCTGATAGACGACAATGGGCGTCTGCGGACCTTTGTCAACATATTCGTAGGAGATGACGATATCCGCGACCTGCAAAACGAATCCACCACTCTCAAAGATGGCAGCGTGATCAGCATCATACCTGCCATAGCCGGAGGCAGTCATTGACCATTTACCCTAAAAACCATAAAATAACATGAGCAGCAATACAGCATTCAGCAAAGAAGAACTAGCGCGGTACAATCGCCACATTATTATCCCAGGCTTTGGCATAGAGGCGCAGCAGAAACTAAAAGAAGCAAAGGTCCTTGTAGTCGGGTCCGGAGGATTAGGTAGTCCGCTACTGCTGTATCTGGCAGCAGCAGGTGTAGGCACGATAGGTATCGTAGACTTTGATGTAGTAGATGATAGCAACCTGCAGCGACAGGTACTGTTTGGCGTATCTGAGGTGGGAAAACCGAAAGTAGAAGCTGCAAAAGAACGCCTGCAGCAGCTCAACCCGCATATCAGCATTGTGTCCTACAACACGCAACTCACCTCTCAAAATGCCCTCGACATCATAAAAGATTACGACGTAGTGGCAGATGGTACGGACAATTTTCCAACGCGTTATCTCGTGAATGACGCCTCTGTCATACTCGGTAAGCCAAACATATACGCGTCTATCTTCCAGTTTGAGGGTCAGGTGTCAGTCTTCAACTATACTGACGCCAGCGGCAATACGGGACCAAACTATCGTGACCTCTACCCTACTCCACCACCGCCGGGCCTGGTGCCTAACTGTGCCGAGGGTGGCGTACTGGGTGTACTGCCGGGCATCATAGGC
>JAFDYP010000416.1 GCA_018267355.1 Bacteroidota bacterium | reverse complement strand
CCCGGCCTATACGGCCCGGCCATACATGATTTGATATTTTCACATCAGCATAATAGCACCTATAGTGGCCGAAGTCATCATCAGATACAATCACGTAGACATCCATCAGAGCTCGGGGCTCATCCTCAGTGATGTGACCTTTGAGATCGAGAAGGGGGAGTTCGTGTACCTGATAGGCAGGACAGGCAGCGGCAAGACCAGCCTGCTCAAGACACTCTATGCTGATGTACCGGTCAAGACGGGCGAGGCCACGATCTGCGGCTTTGATATGACCAATATCAGGAAGCGCGATATACCACTACTACGCAGGAAGCTGGGTATCGTCTTTCAGGATTTCCAACTGCTCAATGACCGCACGGTGGCGCAAAACCTGGAGTTTGTGCTGCGCGCTACCGGCTGGGAAAACAAAGACACCATAGCCGCCCGCATAGATGAGGTGATGACCGAGGTAGGCGTGCCGGATAAAGGTGGCAAGATGCCCTATCAGCTCTCCGGTGGTGAGCAGCAGCGTGTGGTCATAGCACGCGCGCTGATGAATAACCCTCCTGTGATCATAGCTGATGAACCGACTGCCAATCTCGACCCTGAGACTGCTGCAGATATCATGAACCTCCTGATCCGTATCAACCGCGAGCATGATACCGCCGTCCTCATGGCCACGCACAACTATCAGGTGATAGAGCGCTACCCCGCCAAGATCTTCAACTGCCAGAACGGGACCATCATTGTAGAGAGGGGCATCGTGCTGAAATAATCAATTAAAACTTGCTGTACTTTACTCAGGAAGCTGCTCCACCAGCTCCAGCCTTTTCACGATGCTGTGAGGTATTAGCAAGGTGCCCGGAGAGAGCACTGCATTAGCTCCTATGCGCGAGTAGTCGCCTACTACAGCTCCAAACTTTGTCACGCCCGTAGCGATGAGCTGCTGATCATACTTTACCGAGATGGCTTTATCTACGCGCTCATTATAGTGATTGGCTATGACAGCGCCGGCTTCCATATTGACATTGGCTCCGATGATGCTATCACCTATGTAGTTGAAATGCGCTGCAGTGCTATGAGACAGGATGATGCTGGATTTCACCTCGCAGCCGGGTCCTATGGTCACACGCTCTCCCAGCCAGACACCACCGCGCAGGTAGGCATGCGCCGCTATGAGGCAGTGCGGCCCTATGATCGCAGGCCCCTTGACCACCGCACCTGCTTCTATCATAGCCGAGTGATGTATGGCGATATTGCCCTTCACCTCGTAGTCGCTGCTCAGGGCAGATAGCATGGTCTCTATCAGCGCAGGTAGCCGCGTAGTGATCTCCCAGGGTGCTTTGCCCTGCGGGAAGGGCGCCGGTAGGGCCGTGAAAGCTGCGATACTGAATGGTACGGTCATGATGCCGCAAGGTAGGAATACTTTTCCTGCCGCTGGATTTTTTGGCATCTTTGTCCATACTCACTCAAACATCTTTTGCCTGTATGGTCCGGACTTTCCTTGCTACATTTTTGCTGTTGGCCGCTATCAGTCTGCGTGCCCAGCAGCTCTACCCTGACAATATCTATGCTGATACAGCCTATGCACCTTTCTACTATGGTGTGGCCTCGGGAGACCCGCTGCAAGACCGCGTGATCATCTGGACCAAAGTCTTCGTAGCTGATACATCGGTCAAGGTCACACCGCTCAGATGGCAGGTGGCTACTGACAGTGCCTTCCGGGATGTGGTGGCCGCGGGCCTGGTCACGCCTCTCAGAGAGCACGACTATACGGTCAAGGTGGACGTCACGGGCCTGCTGGCAGGATACGATTATTACTACCGCTTTCAGACCATAGACCGCCATGTATCACAAACGGGCAAGTGCAAGACGCTGCCTGATGATAGTGTGAAGCATGTCAAGTTTGCTGTGGTGTCTTGCTCCAGCGTGTGGTCGGGCTATTTCAATGCCTACCGCCGCATAGCGGAGCGCAGTGATATAGACTATGTAGTGCACCTGGGTGACTATGTGTATGATTTCGCTGACAAAGAGGAGCTGCGCCGCATGCCGGCGGTATATCCGGTAGATCCCTCTACGCTGGCACAGTGGCGCGAGCGCCATACCTACTACCTGCTGGACCCCGACCTGCGCGCAGCGCGGCAAAACAAAACCTGGATAGCCGAGTGGGATAATCATGATACGAATATCACCGGTGGCGATGTACTGGAGGCTATCAGGGCATTCTATGAGTATCTGCCTGTGCGTGTGCCCGATGAGTCACATCCCGAGCGTATCTACCGGCAGTTCCGTTTTGGTCCGCTGGCAGACCTCGATATGATAGATATGCATCTCTTTCGCGGCAAGGAGCAATATGCACCCGGCAAGGGCTCTGTACTCGGCCTGCAGCAGGATACCTGGCTCAAAGACAAACTCGCTACCTCGCAGGCTACATGGCACCTGATAGGCAATCAGGAGATGATGGGGAGCTGGCTCAGTGAGGGATTGCCAAAGGCATTTCACGCGCCGGGCAATGGCCACGTATTTGATCCGGGCAACTGGGATGGCTATCCTGAGGACCGCATGGGGCTTTATAATTTCATAGACAGCTATCATATCAAAAATGTGGTAGTACTGACGGGCGATGCACACATGACCTTTGTGATAGACCTGGCCAAAGAGCCGAAGAATAAACAAAGCTATAACCGGCATACAGGCGAGGGTGCAGT
>JAFDYP010000415.1 GCA_018267355.1 Bacteroidota bacterium | reverse complement strand
TGTATCATCGTTCATCACGGGGTCGCGCAGGTAGCAGGGTAGCTCTATTCTATTCTCCAGGTGTATATCATCGCCATAGTAGTCATGCAGCTGATAGGTAAACCCAAACGAGTCTGTCGGGTCGCTGTAGGTGATCACAGAGGTATAGCAGTCGCCTGCCGTGCGCACAAAGCAGCCGATACAGCCCGCCACCTGGCGAAAGAAAACCTTGGTGCCATAGTACTGGTCATCATGCAGTACATCGAGCACGAGGGCCAGTTTGAAGCACTCGCCCACAGCCGGGGCAAAGTTGGTATGTGCGGAGGCCTGGCCGATATTATCATTGGCAGAGAGGGTGGCGAGGTCTATATTATCTGCAGCGTTGAAGTACGCATTGCAGTATGTATCTGCACCGTCAGAAAGTAGCGCGAAGTATTGCGCCTTTATAAATGTGACCAGCGGCACCATGCCGGGACCCAGCAGTACCGTCTCTGAGGTGGACTGATTGATATACGTAGCAGGAGTGCAGTCATAGTCAGGCGGCACCACGGCCAGGTAGGGCAGCAGTGATATCTCCGGGTCCTCACCCAGGTAGGTGGTGATCATATCATAGTCTATACCTTTTATGGAGGCATAGAACCTGAGGTGCTGATTGCTGGAGAGGGGCAGGCACTGCGCGGGGTCCGGGTAGCAGTCACCGGTCAGCGGCGGTGCGCTCTGGATAAAGGAATAAGGCGGAAAGGAAATACTGATAGGCATGATCGATAGGTTTGTGAGTGAAATAGATTGTGTTTATATAGCCGGCCTGAGGGTAAACTCCGCCATACCGCCAAAGAGGTCATACTTCAGGTCTAGTATATAGCCCTCCTCGTAGGGACCATCGTTGACATTGTAGCGTATCTTGCCGTATTTGTTATTGCCGGTGTTGATATAGCGCCACTGCTCGTAGCTCATCGGGTACTTAAACTTCACTACCTCGTTGCGGTATAGAGGCGCTGTGATCAGCGGGCCTGCGGTATCGAGCATATCGAGCGTGAGGGTCTGGCTCTCATTCACCGGAGTGTGCTCTATAGCGCCTGTAGCTACCTGCCCCTGGGCTATATAGTTGCCATCACCGGCTGTGAAGATCAGCTTGCCGTCCGCCCAGTTTTGATAGGAGTTGGCTATATAGGGCAGCCAGCGCAGGGCGTTGCGCGCAGGGCTGATGCGGTAGTTGTACACTGTGTCCGGGCTCAGTATGCCGGTGGGTATATTGGATGCAGCGGGATTGTTTATCATCCCACCTGACTCAGACATATAGGCCGGCTCATCAGGGTGGTCTGCATCGGCCGCCGTATTCTCTGCGAGGCAGAGTACAAAGGTGTCATTGTCATACCGCCAGTCTGTGGTACTCGTACCATATTTGCGGCGGGTCACCTCTATGGCGTAGCCGGAGGCCACATATTTGCACTGGCGGTCCAGCGTTTTGCGCAGGGTGCGCAGGGTGGTGCGGTACTCCCGTTTGGATAGAAATTCATCCAGGCCATTGGCTTCTTCCGCTTCCCACTTGGTATAGCCGGTCTTGAAGATAGAGATCGCATCGCCGGCACTGGCATCGCGCTCCAGTGTCTCTACATTGTCGCACTGCATGAGCGTCAGCGCATGGTCGTAGAAATAGGAGATAGGCTCCACGCGCACGAGGTAGTGGCCATCGTTTCTGATCGTGTCATACTCCAGCCCAAATCCCACCGCATGGATACAGTTCAGCGCCTCCATCATTTCCTGAAAGGATACAAACATCGGCGCATGGTCAGATAGCATCCAGCTCTTATCGCCTATCTTGGTCAGCAGCAGCTGAGTATTGCGGCCTCGCGTCTGTACGCCAGCAGGTGCAGATAGTGCGACCCCTGGGACAGGCACTATATATGCCGGGCCGGGCCCTGACTGCTGTATCAGTATCTGAGCCCCCACCGGAAATGGTGCCAGTGTATCATCCGGTATCCAGATGATGCCAGCAGAGGTAAAGTTGGCAAAGATCATGGAACCCATATTGGGGCTGTAGTCATCTGCAGCGCTGATCGCCATCAGGGAGTAGTTGATCTCCCGCGACTGAAACTGCCCCACACCCATGTAGTATGTCTGCAGCGGAGAGTAGCCACGCAGTAGCAGCCCGTTGCTCAGCGCCGTGAGGCCGGCTGGCCCGGTGACTGGGGTGCCGTAAGGCAGCGAGTGCTGCGCTCCCGCCCTGCCAAAGTAGTCACTGTATACGCGCAGACTGTCATTGGTGGTCAGCTCTACTGCGCGCGATAGTGCTTCATTGACCATATATACCGGTGCATTGGTCGCCTTGTACTCCGAGTCAAAGGTCAGCCTGATAAAGGATGCCGGGGGAGGGGCAAGGTACTGTCCTCCTGTATTTGTTATCGTCGGAGTATTTACTGTCTTAGTTAGTAGTTGTGGACTGTTGTAGTCTCGCGAGCGGGATCCATCAGCATTTGTGGTAAAATAGTAAGTATTTCTATAGGTATAGGTATTGCTAAAGAATACTACCTGCACATCGATATGATCTTCCTTTTGCAACTCAAAGACAAGGAATAGTTTTTCTCCGGGATAAAATTCTACGTCTTGGCTATATACGTAGCGGAATAGACAATAATCCATATCGGCAGCCGATGGTGCTGCTCCACCCACAAGTCCTGCTTCAATATTGCTGTATAACGTAACAGGCCCCGTAGATTGATTTCCACTTGAATCTACCAGCGGGATGCTTATCTCACTGATGAGGCAGCCCCGTACCCCCCGTGCGTAACTTTGACTAAAGTTACTCTGCGCATCATTCCAGGTGATGCCTTTCAGCAAAAAGGCCTTTACATCATTTATAGTGCCACTGCTATGTGTCTGGTCGGATATAAAAAGTGCGCCTGTTATGTCAATGTCAATATGTATCTTATTATTCTCATATGGTATCTCAGGTGTGTACTGAAATAGCTCATTGGCATCCGAAAGGCCCAGGATATCAGTGTTATTGGCATTATCTCCTACACATCCGGGGAATTCACCAAACTCACTACTGCGAATATGTGTATATGGAGTAAAACAATGATTCGTGCCCCATTGAGTGAGAAATTCATTATTGCTGGTGTCAGTGATATTGCCTTGGAAAGGATCAAAAAAAGAGAAGTATGGATATGAGTAGTACCAATCTTCTCCCAATACATTCTGTACAGGATCAGAGCTACTATTTCTATGTGCAGCGAAGTATGCCTTGCTGCCCATTCCACTTGTATCTACAGTTGCATAATTTAAAAAGCGAACCAATTTAGAGTTAAGTTTTACGTCTTCTCCCAAAGCCTTGTAATTCGATAATGTTGTATCTATATCAAAACATTTTACCGAGTCAAGACTTAGCTTCTGGTTCATCCTGCTGCGAAACGTCAGAAGGTCATTGCCGTTCTCTATCGCACATTCTATGTAGCAGCCACTGGCACCTTTGATCTCCTTATATTGTTCAAAGGAAAATTTGCCCACATAGAGTGTATCGTAGACTGCCGTATCAGCGCATTGAAACTCTATGGTCAGCCTCACATCGGCATCTACGCCATCAGTGTTGTAGGCATCACGTAGCAGGGTGTAGGCATCTCCATAAAACTGGAAGGTACCCAGGGAATCATCCACTGCATCCAGGAAACCGTGGTAATTATCATCCCGCTTCATATGGAGCGAGACTTTGTCCATACCTACTGGCTCGTCTATTATGGTACTAATACCACCAGCGGTATTGTGTAAAGTAAATCTGAAAGCCATTTTTTTATTGGGTTTTGATATTAGATTTGTCGAAAACAAAAAATCATGAAGAACCTCAGTGTATTGTTTATTCT
>JAFDYP010000414.1 GCA_018267355.1 Bacteroidota bacterium | reverse complement strand
CGATCGCTTATTGATTACACTGTACCTGATAGGTGCCACAGCTGACTTTGAGCTGCTGGTAGCATCCTTTTTGTGTAGTGACCGTCACGTCATCTTCGCTACATGGGCATGAAGTACCCACATCAAAAGTTGCTACACCCTTGGAATCTGTGTACTTGGCTGCCTGCCCTGTACATGGCGCTGCTACGAGCGCTCCAGACATAGGCTTCATATTGAGATCCAGCACTATTATGGTCAGCCCCATCTCGCCACCGATACGCTTTACCGGCTTTGCTGGTACCTTTACCACACTCGAAAATTCCGGGGCAGGATCAGTCGGCTTGCGATGGCGATCTGTAGCTGCAAAAACTGAAGAAGTAGCAAATAGCAGGGCTATAGCTGCAAAAATTTGGATCATTTTTTTCATACATTTGAAATATTGGTTGACATAATCCTACGTATTTACCTACCCTTTTGTTACACGCTGTGCAATGCTCCAATCTGCCGAATCACATCAACAACAACTCGATGAAGCCTACGCTATGTATAGCAGGCGCGCATTTCTCGAGGCGCTTGAGATACTCAATAGACTGGAGGCTGCTGGTGATGAGCATCTGACACTGCTCACTCGCATGAAGCTAACCAGCCTGAAAGGGTTGATCTATTTGAACCAAGGCGACCTAAAAAAAGCCGAGACTTTTAGCCTGCTCTCTCTGGACCTGGCACAGAAACATGGCGACCCTGTCTATATTTTCAAAAGGTATGATAACCTGGCCGCAATATACTCGCTCAGTAAAGACTACCATCTGGCTCATGACTACCTGCAGCGATCTATAGAATTAAAAGAAACAACCCAGCACGAGCAAGATCTGATACCAGGTCTACTACAGATGGCATCCCTTTTCTTTCACATAGATATTCTGGAGTCGGGAAAGGATACCATCAAAAGAGCAACAGAGATCATGGAGCGCTATCCTCCTGACGATCAGCTAACCATGCATTTTGACTTTCTGCTGGGTATGCAGTACAAGCGTGAAAAAAAGTATGAAGAAGCTCTAATGCAATATGACAAAGCAGCGGAGAAAGCGCGTGAACTCGGCTTTCCGCTGGTAGAGTGTAGATCCTATACCAATCAGGGTGACATATACGTGCAAACAGAGGAGTGGAGCAAAGCTCAGGAAAGCTTCGAGCGCTCCCTAAATATCTCTAATGAAAATCTCCTCAACATCGATCAGCGCAATACCTGCATACAGCTCGCCTTTACGGCACTAAAACTGGGAGATATCAAGCGCTGCAAAGAGATTTACATGCGTGTGCGGGAGGAAATCTATGCCTCAGAAGATAACATACAGCTCAAGGATCTCGAGACCGTAGCTGCCTTGATGTATGAGGAGGAGGGTGACTACAAGTCCGCTCTCAGCGCCCAAAGGCGGTATACAGAGCACTACAAAAAACAATATGATAATGAACTAAGCCACAACATAGTCAATATACAGGCCAAGTATGAAGCTGAGCGCGGTGAGCGGCAACTGAAGGAATCACGCCTGCTACAGGTAGAGAGCGAGCTCAAAGCACTCAAGGCCGAGCATGACCTCCAGACTACAGAGCGCAGGTTTCGCACCATGATAGAGAATAGTACGGATGGTATAGTGATCATGACGGCCATGCGCGAGCCTGTATATATCAGTCCCTATGTCACCAAAATACTGGGCTATAGCGAAGAGGAAATAGCGGGTGTAGATACCTTCCCGATGGTGCATCCTGATGATCAGGACAAAGCCACAGAAATGGGCCTGGCTGTACTAGCCAATCCCGGCGTACCGATACACGGCCAGTTTCGCTTCCCGCACAAAAGTGGAGAATATGTATGGATAGAAGGTACGGGTATCAACCTGCTGGATGACCCAGCAGTGGGGGGCGTGGTTTGTAATTTCCGGGATGTATCTGAGCGCAAACAAACGGAAAGTGCCATTCAGGAGATGAATAAATCTCTCGGCACCCTCGTCTCTGAGCGTACGGCAGAGCTAGAGGAGGTCGTGAAAGATCTCGAGGCATTCAGCTATTCAGTTTCTCACGATCTGCGCTCTCCGCTCAGGATCATTGCCGGCTATGCCAAGCTGATACAATCAGACCATGCGGCATCGCTCAATGCAGAGGCACAGGAATTCATAGACATCATACTGGATAATACCAAACGGATGGGGCAGCTGATAGATGATCTGCTGAACTTCTCCCGCATGGGTCGCAAAGCCCTCTTCAAAAGTCCGGTAGATATGAGGGCAATGATAAATATCGTACTGGATGATCTGCACAAGGCCATAGGCTATCTACCCGAGCAGATCAGCCTGCATGAGCTACCACCTGCCTATGCAGATCACGCACTGCTCAAACAGGTCTGGGTAAATCTTATTTCAAATGCTGTAAAATATTCTTCCAAAAAATCTACTCCTCGTATTGAGATAGGCGCCTTCCACCAGGATGATGAAACCGTGTATTTCATCAAGGACAACGGAGCAGGCTTTGATATGCGCTTTGCGCACAATCTCTTTGGCGTGTTCAAGAGGCTCCATGACCGCTCAGATTTTGACGGTATAGGTGTAGGGCTCGCTCTGGCGCACCGCATAGTCAAAATGCATGAAGGCAGAATATGGGCAGAGGCAGAGCCTGACAAAGGAGCCACCTTTTACTTTACACTGGGGCCTG
>JAFDYP010000413.1 GCA_018267355.1 Bacteroidota bacterium | reverse complement strand
TTGCGAATTCTTTCTTGACCAGGTCATTTTTGCGGAAGCGCGTTTCTATAGCATTTAGCAGCTCTATGTCGTCAAAAGGCTTGGTCAGGTAGTCGTCAGCACCCATCTCCATACCCTTGCGGATATCGGCCCGTTCTGTTTTGGCAGTGAGGAATATAAAAGGGATAGAGGCTGTCTCGGTCTGCCTGCCCAGCATGTGCAGTACACCGTAGCCATCCAGCTCAGGCATCATGATATCGCAAATGATGAGGTCTGGCTTTTCTTTGATAGCCATATCCACCCCTATCTTGCCATTGGCAGCAGTGACCACCTGAAACTTGGCCAGCTCCAGTATCTCTGCTGTATTCTCGCGTACGTCCGCATTGTCTTCTATGAGTAGTATCTTTTTCATGATCATTTATTGAAGGTTAAAAAGACTTTTGTTCCTTGATTGAGTTTAGAGCTGAAGCGTATGTCGCCGTTCATGATCTCCAGGTATTTCTTTACGATATGGAGGCCCAGGCCGGTGCCTTGTATGTTGATCGCATTGGTACCGCGAAAGAAGCGGTCCGTCAGGTGCTTCATGTCTTCCTCAGAGATGCCGATGCCATTATCCTCTATGAGTATCGTCAGCGCCTCGTCTGTATGCTCTGCGGTGATGTTTATCTCGCTGTTTTCTCCGGAGTATTTGATGGCGTTTGATACGAGATTGGTCAATACATTGTGCAGCAGGTTTTTGTCTACGTACACTTTCTCCGGGCCATTGCAGTGGATGTAGGCTTTCTGACCTGGTTTTGACATGTTTGCTACCTCGGCCAGCAGTTCCTTGAGCATCTCCTTGATATTAAACTCGGATTTGCGGTCATACACGGTTCCCTCTTCCAGCTTTCCCAGAGAGAGAAACTCCTCCAGGATATTGGTCAGAATGCGTACCTGGCTTTTGATGCGCTCGATGTGTTTTTGTCTTTTCTCCTGCTCGCTCTCCAGTGTATATTTATCTATCAGCGATACGGAAGATAGTATCGTACTCAGTGGTGTGCGAAACTCATGCGAGGCCATGGAGACAAAGCGGGACTTCAGGTCATTGAGTTCTTTTTCTTTCTCCAGGGCAGTCGATAGTTCATCACGGCTCTTCTCCAGCTGGTGCAGTGTCTCGCGCAGCATCATAGTACGGTCCTCTACTTTCTGTTCCAGTTGCTCGTTGAGGGTTTTCAACTCCTGTGCTATGCGGGCTTTCTCATCCTGCTGCTCCTGCAGGGAGCGCTCATGCTCCTTGCGCGCAGAGATGTCTATAATAAATGCGATAATATAAATCCGGTCTTCGATCTTATAGTTGCTCAGGCTGATCTCCACAGGAAATTCCGTCCCGTCCTTTCTTTTGGCATACAGATCCAGCCCGAGGCCCATAGGCCTGTTTCGCGGCTTATCTACGAATTGGTCCCGCTTTGACTGATGGTTATGGGCAAAACGGCTAGGGATCAGTATTTCTATCTTTTGCCCTACCAGTTCTTCTTTTTCATAGCCAAACTGAAACTGGGCATAAGGGTTGGCCAGAATAATGTTGCCTTTGCTATCTACTGTCACGATACCTATCGTAGCGTAGTTAAACAAGGCTTCAAAGGCGATGTCATTGAGCTGTTTGTGTATTTCCATGATACCGGTCATAGCGGATAGGTTTGATGTGGTGCCGGTATCTCAATTTGTGAAAATCCTTTCTTCAATAACTTACTCCGGAAAACCTGCTGTACATCGTATTCGCCATGTACTAAAAATAGCTTTTTTATTTGTCCGGTCTCCTGACAGCCCAAAAATGTGCAAAGGTCCTCATAATCTCCATGAGCACTGAAGGACCTGATCTCTTTTATCTCGGCCTCCACCCTATATGGATCGCCAAAGACGGTCACTTCTCTGACGCCCGATAGCAGCCTGGCACCCAGTGATCTCGGCTCACAGTAGCCTACCATCAGGATCGTATTGCGCTGATCACTGATATTGTGGGCTATGTGGTGCTTCACACGGCCGGCATCGGCCATGCCTGATGCGGCTATGATCACGCAGGGAGCTTTATGCTCGGCTATGGCCTTAGACTCTTCCACATCCTTCACATAGTGCAGGTTTTTGAAATCAAACGGCTGAGGGTCTGTTTTCATAAACTCCAGCAGTTCTTCATTGTAGCACTCCGGGTGGTCTTTGGTGACCTGTGTGGCCTCCAGAGAGAGCGGGCTATCTATAAAGAAATCCAATGGTGGCAGTACTTTGGCAATATCCATCCGGTTCAGCGCATAGATCAGCTCCTGTGTGCGGCCCACGCTGAACGCTGGAATGACCAGGTTGCCCTTTTTGCGCAGGCAGGTATCTACTATCACCTCGAGCAGTTTCTGTGCAGATAGCTGGCTGGGTTCGTGAAGCTTGTCTCCGTAGGTAGATTCGCACAGGATATAGTCTGCCTGCGGAAAGACCTCCGGTGAGCGGATGATATCATCTCCATACCGGCCCACATCTCCTGAGAAGGAAAGGCGTACGATGTCACCATTTTTGCGTTTCAGCCGCAGATTGACGGCTGCACTGCCTATGATATGACCTGCATCTGTATAGGTCAGCTCTATATTGTCAGCTACATTGTATGCGGTGTGATAAGGTACAGGTACGAAGCGCTCCAAGGCCACATCCACGTCTGTCTCAGTGTAGAGCGCAGATACGAGTGGTTTTTTCTGCTTTGCCAGCTTCTTATTGAGGAAGAAGACATCACCCTCCTGTATACGCGCGGAGTCATAAAGCAAGATGCGGGTGAGGTCCAGCGTAGATGGTGTGCAGAATATCTGGCCTTTGTAGCCGTCGTTCACCAGCTTGGGTATCAGGCCGCAGTGGTCTATATGTGCATGGGAGAGGATCAGGTAGTCTATCTGAGCAGGGTCAAAGCCCCACTCTCGGTTGAGCTGGTCTGCCTCTTTTGGCTGGCCCTGAAACATACCACAATCCAGCAAAAGCTTTTTGCCATTGTCCAGCTCTATCAGATGCTTGCTACCCGTCACACAACGCGCGGCGCCATGAAATGAAATTTTCATTATGCGAAAGTATTTACATGACTAAAATCCGCCATTGATGCGTATCAATGCGGGTTATGACAAAAGTCATGGTTTCGCCAGATAATTACAGTAGGGATTTTAACAGACTGCCTCAAAGTCAGACTCTTCAGGCCTTACAGTGACGGGAGCCGATGCAGCGAGCTGTATTATTTTTGCACTGAAAAGTTTCAGCGCACTCCAGTCAGTATACTCTTTATCCTCACCGGTAGCGGCACTTTGACTGGCACGTTTAGCTATCTGGCGCATGATAAATTTTTTGAAGAAGTCATATTTGGTAAACCGCAGTGCTCCTGCTACATACTCTACCAGGGCGGGACGCCAGTGACCGGCTATGAGAAAGCGCTCCGTGATATGGCGAAGGTCCTGCCAGGAGGCCTCATCATCTGAGGCGGCTGTCAGGCTCACAGAGTAGAAAGCTGAGGTGGTCGCATTGAGCGTTGCGTGATGCTCGCGAATGTAATATAGCACAGGCTCTTGATAACGCTCCATATGCATAGACGCTCCGATGATCACAGCGTCAAATCCGGAGGGAGATGGAGGTGTACCATTGGCGTCACTGAGTGTGACAGCATGATTCAGGTTCTGAAATTCTTTGCTGAGAAAATCGGCCACTCGGCGGGTCTGGCCCTCTGTCGTACCATATATGATCAGGATATTCATGGGAGCATTGTTTTTTGTATGAATACAAAAGTACCTATTGCTCTGCATGCCGGATATGACTACCATCAGCAGTGCCAGTAGCAGAAGTCATAGCCACCGCATACGTGTATAGCGAATTTTGGCTTATTCTATCATCACAAAAAAGGAATAATATGAGACCACTCAGGGACTGGCTGCACGAGTACGCGCTCAGCCACAGCAATCCGACCAATAAGATCGTTCATTTCATCTGTGTGCCTTTGATTTATTTTACAGTGATGGCATTTCTGTATTGTGTACCGCTGTACACTTTTTCGGGAGGCTTCACCCTCACACTGGCGCATGTGGCTTTTGTATTGATTTCTATCTATTACCTGATGCTGTCGGTACCTCTAGCCATAGGCATGATACTCTATAGCATCATCTGCCTCCTGGCATCTATGGGTATACAGGCTGCCAGCGGCGGCTATCTGGGGTATATTTCCCTAGCCATTTTCTGCACCGCATGGGTATTTCAGTTTTGGGGTCACGGCGTAGAGGGCAAAAAACCTTCGTTTTTCAAAGACCTGCAGTTTCTGCTCATAGGTCCCATGTGGGTATTGAAAAGTGTGCTTTGGAAGGTAGGTGTCAATGTAAGCTAAGTGCTCACTAAAAAAATGAAAATGGCCCGCTATATAGCGGACCATTTTTGTGGAGCAGGTGGGAGTTGAACCCACGTCCGGACAAGTGACAGATAGACTATCTACGGTGCGTAGTCACTTATTGATTGTCGGGAGACGGCAGGTCAAGTGACCCACCAACCGGCTCCTTACATCTGTCGTTCATAGCGGGTGCAGTAGATGAAGCTACAGCCCGTACGTTACCAGAGTTTGAGTGCCAGCGCGCTGTGTATGGTACCTCAAGCGCGGGGCACATGGTGGCTAATCAGTATATGATTAGGCAGCCATAGCAAGAGTATTCTCGCCAATTAAAAGTGTTCGCATCATGGATTAAAGAGGTACGATACACCCTCTGCACGCCGGTCTACCTCTCAGGCCTCCCGTCAATACCTGGCTGCCCCTGAGGTGATATGACAGTCTGTAGACGACCACAGGCTGCAATACTGACAGTGCAAAGATACTGAATATTGAGCGGTTGTTTGATTTATATATTTACTGATTTACAGATGTACGGATTTCGCGTAGGGGTATGTATTGAAATCTGTAATTCCGTAAATCTGTAAATCCGTAAATCCTCTCTCCACGCTCCACCTGTGCCCAAAAGGAAAAAAAACTGCATTATTGCACCTAATAAACCAAGACAAGTATGACCAATCAAGAGGCCCTCAGTATCATAGGGCAATCAGTGAAAAGCCTCGTGGCTTCGGGTGTGATAGATACGGAGTTTGACCTGCAGCCTGATACGGTACTGCTGGGTACCGGTGCAGTGCTGGACTCTATCGGCATCATCACCCTGCTGAGCGATGTGGAGGAGAAGGTATCTGATGCCTCTGGTCAGGAGCTGTACCTGGTACTCGGGGATATCCATGACTTCAATGAAGACAAGCAGAACCTGACAGCTGCCACGCTGGCCGGCTATATAGAGAAAATAACTGCCTAAACGGTGCATACCAATAAAACAGTCGTGATCACCGGCACGAGCAAAGGCATAGGCCAGATGCTGGCCGGTCACTTCCTCACGCAGGGCATGACTGTGTACGGCTGTAGCAGGGGAGAGGCCACCATCACCCACGCCGCCTATCACCACGAGCAGGTAGACCTCAGGGACGAGATGCAGGTCATGCGCTGGGTGCGCAGCATCCGCAAGTCCTCCGAGGGCATAGATATCCTGATCTGCAATGCCGCAGATACCTCTGCCAATATGCTTACCGCCCACACCAGCGCGGCAAAACTCAACGAGATACTGAGCATCAACTTCGGCGGTACCTACCTCGTCTGCCGCGAAGTGTCCAAGCTCATGCTGCTAAAGAAATACGGCCGCATCATCACTTTTTCCTCCATGTCTGTGAGCCTGCATGAGGAGGGCACCTCTGCCTACACCGCGTCAAAGGCTGCCGTGGTAGAGTTCACCAAAGTGCTGGCCAAAGAGCTGGCTGCACACCACATCACCTGCAATGTCATAGCCCCATCGGTCTACTATACAGACACCGTACAGGAGACGCTGGGTCAGGAAATTCTGGACCACGCGCTCAGCCGCCTCACTATACAGCGTGCGCTCACAGACGCTGATATCTGCCACACGGTAGACTACCTGGCCAGTCCGCTCAGCGCACAGGTCACGGGTCAGGTCATTCATTTAGGTTTAGTGTCATGATCACGAGGTTTGACCAGCAGGCATATGAGGTGCTGCGCTTCACAGGTTATGACCGCTGGCGGCAAAACTGCTACGTAGTCATCCATATGGAAACCAAAGAAGCCATCGTAGTAGACCCGGGCGGCAATCTCCATATCCTCTACCAGATACTGGAGGAGACTGGCGCACAGGTGAAATATATCCTCCTCACGCATACCCACTACGACCACCTCGTAGCCGCAGAGGAGCTATCGCAAAAACTCCACCTGCCCGTCACAGTGCATAAGGCCGACGTAAGGCTGCTGAAGCAATCTCCCAATTTTGCCCTGCTGTTTGATAAGGTGAAATTCACCTCGCCACAGCAGCTCGATATCTTTGAGGGAGAGCCGGTGTTGCCTTTCGCCGGAGGCGGGATCCGGGTGCTGCACCTGCCCGGCCATACTCCCGGTAGCGCGTGCTACCTCATAGACGGCTTCTGCCTGATAGGAGACCTGATACTGGAGAAAGGTGCCGGCCGCACCGACCTGCCCGGCGGCAATGAGGCACACCTGAGAGAATCTCTGGCTAACCTGACGCAGATGGATAGCAATCTGCTGCTCTTTCCCGGTCATGATGAGCCTTTCACTGTGGCGCAGCTCCGAACCTTCTATCATCCTGCCTGATAGCAGGCCACGGCCTTCGGCTTTTCGGATAAATTAGATAGTTTCACCCGCACTACAATGGGAGTCATCATCAAAGCTATCGAGTACGCGCTGCCGCAGCAGGTCGTGACCAATGCAGACTACGAGCGCGAGTTTCCCGACTGGCATATGAGCATCATCGCCGCCAAGACCGGTGTCTACGAGCGCCACATAGCCACAGACGGGGAGACAGCCCTCACCTTTGCCAAAGCTGCCTGTGACAAGCTCTTTGCGCAGCATGACCGACAGGCAGTAGATGCCATCATCTTCTGTACGCAGAGCCCCGACTACATCATGCCGCCCAATTCTTACCTGCTGCACAAGTATCTCGGCCTACCCGGCAGTGTACTGGCCTTTGACTACAATCAGGCCTGCTCGGGGTTCGTCTACGGACTCGTTTTGGCTAAATCACTCATCAGGTCCGGCACGGCAAAGAACGTCCTGCTCATCACCGCAGATACCTACTCAAAGTATATCAATAAGAAAGACCGCTCTACCCGCGTCCTGTTTGGCGATGGAGCTGCTGCTACGCTGCTCTGCGAGGAGGCTGGCGATAGGGGCATCATAGACCACCTGATAGACTCTGAGGGCAGCCGTTTCGATCAGTTTTATATCAAGGCCGGTGGCTGCCTCATACCTCGCTCAGATGCTACAGCCGTAGAGGTGGCAGACCGCAGCGGCAATATCCGCACGGACAATGACATCCACATGAATGGCATGGGTGTGCTGAGCTTCTTCCAGAGCATGGTGCCGCGCCAGATCAAGGCCCTGCTGAAAAATAACGGGCTGGAGGTAGCGCAGGTAGACCAGTTCCTCTTCCACCAGGCCAGCAAACTGGCCATAGATGCTGTAGCCCAGATGCTCAAACTCCCTGCGGATAAAGCTTTCTCAAACATCGCAAAAATAGGCAACACCGTCTCTGCTTCCATTCCCATCGCGACCAAAGACGCACTGGACGCAGGCGTGGTCAAACCGGGTGATACAGTTGTTTTCTCAGGCTTTGGTGTAGGCCTCTCGTGGGGTAGCCTTTTATATAGATTCTGATAGCATGGATGCAATAAATACGATACTCGCCCGCATGGCGGCCAATGGTGACAAGCCTGCCCTTTTCTGGCATGGCATAGCCATCTCATACGCTAGCTTTGACAGGCAGATCACAGACTGGGACCGCATCATAGCCGAGCAGGGCATCGGTCAGGGCACCGTCTGTGCCTTTGTAGGTGACTACTCGCCCAATACCTGCGCGCTGATATTTGCGCTGATGAAGTGTAAGGCCATCCTAGTGCCTTTCACCCGTGCTATAGAGAAGGAGACACCGGAGTTTCTCCGTATCGCCTGCGCAGATTGTATTTTCCGCTTTGCGGAAGATGACACCTGGACTTTCGAGCAGCTACCGGCCAATGAGAAGAACCCACTGCTGGTGAAATTTGCCGAGCGGCAGCATCCCGGTCTTATTGTTTTCTCCAGCGGCTCCAGCGGCCTGCCCAAGGGCATCCTGCAGGACTGCGAGAATGTGATGAAGAAATTTGTCATGGAGCGCAAGGGCTGGCGTACTGTTCTCTTCCTGCTCATGGACCACTTCGGCGGCTTCAATACACTGATGTCTTCCTTCGCCTATGGCGGTATGGGTGTCTGCCTCGCAGACCGTATGCCTGAGACAGTGTGCGAGGCTGTAGCTGCGAGTAAGGCTGACCTGCTGCCTACCACACCTACGTTCATCAATTTCCTGATCGCCTCGCGCTGCTATAATGTATATGACCTCTCCTCTGTGCAGCTGATCACCTACGGTACCGAGGTCATGGCCGCAGCTACGCTGAAAAAAGTACACGAGATCTTCCCAAATGCGCAGGTGAAGCAGACCTACGGCCTGAGCGAACTCGGCGTACTCCGCTCCAAGTCTGAGAGTGACGAGTCCGTCTGGGTGCGCATAGGAGGCGATGGTTTTGAGGTCAAGATCAAGGACGGTACTCTCTGGATCCGCTCCGAGGCCAATATGGTGGGCTACCTGAATGCACCTGATCCATTCGATGAGGAAGGCTGGATGAATACCGGCGACCTCGTGGAGGTGAAAGGCGAGTACATGCGCATACTGGGCCGCAAGAGTGACATGATCAATGTAGGCGGGCAGAAAGTATTTCCTGTAGAGGTGGAGAATGTGCTGCTGGAAGATGAGAATGTGGCCGAGGTCTCTGTGTTTGGTAAGGCACACCCTGTGATGGGCAATGTAGTACATGCCAAGATCACCCTGCTGGAGCCTGAGGACCATGACGCCCTCATCCTCCGCCTCCGTAAGCTTTGCCTCGCTCACCTCGCCAAGTACAAAGTGCCAGTCAAATTTGCCATCATAGAGAATGACTCTCCGCAATACAATGCGCGCTTCAAAAAGGTAAGGAAAGACCAGTAGCCCCATGCCCGAGATCAGAAGAGCATATCCATCTGATGCTGAGCTGGCCCTGCCACTCCTGCGCCAGTTTGACCCTACGGTCAATGAGGATGAGAAATGGCTGAAGCTCTTCCGCCATCACTGGCCTACGCCTGAGGAGCATATCGGCTACATTATGATAGAGCAGGGGGTAGCTATCGGTTTCATCGGTATCCTCTTCAGCCGCCGTGTCATAGCTGGCAGGGAGGAGAAAGTGAGCAGCCTCAGCAGCTGGATAGTGGCCGAGAATATGCGTCAGCACAGCCTCCCCATGCTCCTCTTCTACCTCAAAGACCTGAAGGAATACACCATTACAAATTTCACTCCCATACCTGAGGCGGACAAGATATTCCGCAGTATGAAGTGGAAGTACTTTGAGGATACGGTGTACTGGATACGCCCATCACGCTCCTCCGATCCTGTGAAAATAGAAATGGTCACAGCGTCAAACGTAGAGCTGCTCAATCCCGCTGACAGGCAGATATATGAAGATCACAAGCAGTTCGTGCCTGATACGGATCACGTCATCGCTACCGTGGCTGATGGTACCTCCGTCTATCTGGTACTGCGGGAGAAACAGATGTCCCTTCACCGCTTCATCACCTCAAAGTGGCTCACCTATCCCAATGCACTCCTGCACAAACTGACGGGCCGCTCATTGCTGCAAAGAGATGTCCGCTTCAGGCGCCTGGCCTATTGTAGTGACAAGAAATACCTCTCCGCTATCACACATCAGCTCGCGTATTTCTATACCGATCATGGAGGCTATCGCCTGCTGGTAGACAAAAGGTTTTTGCCCGAGCCATCGCAGCCCTTTTATCAGGCTGATATCATCAAGTTGCTGTACAAGTCTGACACTATCCAGCCCGCAGATGTCGACGCACTCTATACCGAACTCTTTGTCCTTAATCTGAAGTAACCCAAAGACTACCTCATGGGAAACTCCCGATACGACATATCCATCATACTGGTCAACTACAAGACCCCCGTCATGCTCAGGAACTGCATCGCCTCGGTCTATGCCGAGACACCTACCCTGCACTGCGAGGTGATAGTAGTGGACAATGACTCTCAGGATGAGTCAGAGGCACTGATCAAAGCAAATTTTCCCGAGGTAGTATGGATCAATAGCGGCTACAATGCGGGCTTCGCCCGCGCTAATAATATCGGCATCCGCCGGGCACAGGCTCCCTACTGCCTGATGCTAAACTCTGACACGATCGTCAAAGATAACGCGATAGAAAAGTCACTCCGACGCTACCAGCAGTATGAAGCCACGACGAGTATCGGCCTGCTAGGCTGCCGGATCGTGCATTTCGACGGCTACACGCAGTATAACTCTAACACTGAAGTACACATTTGGGACAAGCTCATCAAAGCCAATCCGATCTATATCGCCCTTTTCAAGCTGCTGTGCAGGCGTGATCCTGCGACTGATAAAAATCTGGTACTGGAGCGCCGTGGCCGTGAGCATGAGATAGAGCACGAGTCCATGTGGCTCGGCGGTGCCTTTCTGCTCTTCAATAAAAATCTGGTGGCCCCTCCTGATCTGCTGCTGGATGAGGACTTCTTTATGTACGCAGAAGACGAGGAGTGGGCGCTCCGGCTTCGCCGAAAGGGTTTGCATCACTACTTCTACCCCCATGCCTATATTCTCCATGCCGAGGGTGGCAGCTTCACTATCAAGGAGAGCAAATACAAACAGATCTTGCTCTCCGAGCTGCTGCTCGTCATGAAAGTATATGGCAAACTGTCCTATATCGCCTATGTCCTACTGGCCATCATCAATCTGATCTGCGACGACCTGCTCTACTGGAAAAATAAGTCCAGGCTAAAGGATAACCCTGACCAATCCCGTGCCGCCGAGGTGCGCCAGTGGCAGTGGCAGCTGATCCGCAGGTATTTCGTCCATATCCTGCTCCGCTACGCCTCCCGCCCATCCTCCGCAGCGCAGTATCTCAAAAATGGTGATTAGATCATCCTGCTTATCATAGCCCCATTTTCAAATCTTCAAATTAGCTCATCTTCAAATTAATACCGAACTTTGCCGCCCCGATGGCCAAGACAGTCACCCCATACAATAGCGAAGAGAGCAAGAAGCAGCAGGTAGAGCAGATGTTTGACAATATCGCGCCGACCTATGATTTTCTCAATCACTTCCTCTCTGCCGGCATAGACCGTATCTGGCGGCGCAAAGCGGTAGACTCCATCGCCTCCATACAGCCAAAGGTGATCCTCGATCTCGCTACCGGTACGGGAGATTTTGCCGTGGAGAGCCTCCGGCTAAAGCCTGCACAGGTGATAGGCGGTGATATCTCAGACCAGATGATGAATGTAGGCAGGGAGAAGGCTGTGAAGCTGCAAGTGGCTGATGTGCTGAGCTTCCAGCGTGTAGACTCCGAGAATATGCCCTTTGAGGACAATAAGTTTGACGCTATCACCGTTGGGTTTGGTGTGAGAAATTTCGAGCATCTGGAGCAGGGGCTCGGGGAGATGCACCGGGTACTCAGGCCCGGTGGCAGGGTGGCCATACTGGAGGTAGCTCAGCCGGAGCACTTTCCCATGCGTCAGTTGTATCATATCTATTTTCATTTTATCTTGCCTCTGGTAGGCAGGCTGTACTCTAAAGACGTGCGCGCCTATACCTACCTGCCGGAGTCGGTCAGCGTCTTCCCGCAGGGAGGTGATTTTACAGCTATATTGGAGCGGGTTGGTTTCAAAAATGCCGTTTACCGCCCCCTCACGTTTGGTATTTGTGCCTTCTATACATGCGAAAAGTAACCGTCATACTGCTGCTGTCTGTGCTGAGCCTGCTGGCCCGCGCACAGGCGGTGCCTGTGCTCAAGGCGCCTGCACTGGCAGCTAAATGCCTCGTATGCAAGACCACCATGTACCCGCCGCTGAGCATGATGCTGGAAGACGGTGTAGACCGCCATGGCCGCTATCACCCGCCTCACAAGGCTGACTATTGGAGCAAGATCAAAAATTTCTACAAGCCCAATGGCGATGAAGCCAATGACAGGGAGGGATTCAACGTACACGAGCTGGGGCGTAAGCAGATCTACTTTGGCATCGCCCTGGGAGTCAATGTGGCCAACTACCGCATCGTGCATAAGCCTTTCAACGGTATCAATGATACGATCAGGAGTATGCACCCTAGTATCGGCCCTGGGTTCAATCTCGGTATCATAGCCAACTGGCAATTTCACCGCTACTTTGACCTCAGGCTGATCCCCACCTTGTCTTTCTCAGACAAGTCTATCGTGTATAATACGGTAGTGCGCAAGGAGCCGGTGGTCAAACAGACGATCAGCTCGATCTATCTCGACTTTCCCCTCCAGATCAGATTTAAGAGTGACCCGATCCGCAATACACGTATCTATGTGATAGGTGGTGCCCGCTACGACTATGACCTGGCGTCCAACTCCAGTACGCGTTCTAATACCCTACTCAAGGTAAAGAAGAACGATGTAGCTGTGGAGTATGGCATGGGGGTCATGATCTACTTCCCGTACTTTATCATGAGTCCTGAGTTTAAGGTCAGCCAGGGCGTGGTCAATGTCAACTCACCTACGCAGGGCTACATCTACAGCCGTGTGATAGAGCGGCTCTACTCCCGCACCTACACCTTCACACTTAATCTGGAAGGATAATCTTATTTGGTTTTTCCCCACGGTTATTTTTTCTTTACGCAATAATTGCGACTATGATAAACGTCAAAATCTGCCTTCTAGCGGCACTGCTCTGCCTGTCAGGTATCACTGTATCTGCGGAGTCTGCAGTAGAATATAACAATACGATAGTTCGCGAGCTGATTCCTGCGCAAGCCGCCACAGCTGCCTATCTGGATGCTGCCACCCACGGTCGTAATGTACCGGAAGCCAATGCCAAACTCGCCCTAATGGTCCGCGCTCTGGAAACGGCCAGGACACACCTACAGGCCATCAAACCATACAAAGGCTATACAGGGCTGCGTGATTCTATCCTGAGCTATGTAGAGCTGGGATACACATCTGCAGCAGGTTTCAGTGGCGTACTGACAGATGAGCAGATGTCAGCACTCTCCTATGAGAAAATGAAAGAATATATGGAGACCTCAGATGTGCTCAATGACAGGTTGATCGCATTTGGCGCTATGATCAGGCGCGAGCAAAAGCGTTTTGCTGATAAAAATGGCTTTGAGATAGAGAAAGAGCAAAATCCTATGCAGGAGAAGTTTAAGCAGGTGCAGAAAGTTTTCCGTTACTATCATCAGGTCTTCTTGATGTTCTTCAGATGCAATAAGCTGGAAAACTCCTTCGTAGAAGGACTGACCACCGCCAAAGCTGAATCACCGGAGCAGACCC
>JAFDYP010000412.1 GCA_018267355.1 Bacteroidota bacterium | reverse complement strand
TGAAAGCCTGCGGGGAGAGATCATCATCGAGGTAAGCGGAAAAGAAGATCCGGTCCCGCTGTTCTCTGGGCGCTACCCTGTGGAACTGCTTGCGAAAAACCATTGGGGCGGCACGGGCTCCATGCCAGAATTGCTCCCCGCCTTTTGCATGCCGAATGATCCTGCGGTGGACAAAGTCCTGAAGACAGCAAGTGACGTTCTTCGGCGCGCGGGCAAAGAATCAGGGATCGATGGATATAAAAGCAAATCTCGGACCCGGACTTGGGAGCTAGCCTCCGCCGTCTGGTCGGCTGTCTCGGGCTTGGGACTCGGCTACGCTTATCCACCGGCAAGTTTCGAGGTGGAAGGACAGAAGGTCAGAACACCTGGGTCGATCCTGGAAGGCCGTCTGGCAACATGTCTGGACACCTCCTTGTTGTTTACATCGGCGTTGGAGCAGGCGGGTCTGAACCCGCTCATCATACTCACTCAAGGTCATGCCTTCACTGGTGTATGGCTGCAACCGCAGGAATTTTCGCAACTTACGACGGACGAAGCCGCTGCTGTCCGTAAACGTGTGGAGCTTCAAGAGATGCTCGTATTTGAGACCACTCTGGTGACCCATTCCCCGGTGCCATCATTTAGCGTCGCGGTGGAGGCAGCCAAGAAGAAGCTAGGCGATGAAGAATTCTGCATGGCGATCGACATTCGTCGGGCGCGGATGCGGAAGATCAAACCGTTGGGATTCACCACCCCCGTCACTCCGGTTGAACCCGGCACTTCAGCACCCCCTGTTTCGGAATCGCTGGAGGAGGCACCTCGACTGCCAGCATTTGACGTGGAGGTCAGCCAAGAACCCGCAACCGCCGATGATCGTGTCTCTCAATGGCAGCGCAAACTTCTGGATCTGACCGCACGCAACCGCCTTCTACATCTGCCGGAGCGCAGCAAACATGTGCCGCTTATTTGCCCAGATCCGGGGGCTCTGGAAGATTTGCTCGCAGTTGGCAGGACTATTCGAATTTCGGCCCTGCCTGACATGGAGAAAGGCGGCAGAGATGCCAAGCTTTACGAACAGCAAAACCAGGAGGAACTGAACCTGCATTATGCGCGAGAGGCGTTGCTCTCCAATGAGGTGTTGTCACCCTTGCCACAAAAGAAGCTGGAGGCAGAGCTGATCGACCTCTTCCGCAAATCTCGAACCGACATGGATGAGGGCGGAGCCAACACGCTCTTTCTGGCCTTGGGATTTTTGAACTGGAAAAAAACGTCGGACGACACGCGCACTTACCGCGCACCTCTGATTCTGCAGCCTGTAAAGCTCGTGCGCAAAAGTGCTCTTTCTGGCGTCACGATGACATCACATGAAGACGAACCACGCTTCAATCTCACTCTGCTCGAACTTTTAAATCAGGATTTCGACCTGAAAATACCGGGCCTCGATGGGGAGCTGCCGCAGGACGACAGCGGCATTGATGTGACCGGCATCTGGAACCGTGTGCGTGTGGTGGTGAAAGATATACCGGGATTCGAAGTCACGACGGAGACTGCGCTGGGGACTTTTTCTTTTGCCAAGTATTTGATGTGGAAGGATCTGACG
Organism: Bacteroidota bacterium; assembly: GCA_018267355.1. Lineage (GTDB taxonomy): Bacteria > Bacteroidota > Bacteroidia > Chitinophagales > LD1 > UBA1941. The sequence goes on along the minus strand of JAFDYP010000412.1, from coordinate 938 downwards.
GACCGAAAAGACCAACTCATGGCCAACTCGGTGGTCAGACATTTGATTGAACGCGGAGAGGAGAAATACGGCGAACAATCTCAATATCCCAATGCGGCTGATCTGGATGACATCGTCACGCCATCGGAGTTGTTTACGCCGTTGCCAGCGGACTCGTCTCAGATAGCGGCAGTCGTGGCATCAGCCAGGGGATGCAATTTTGTCCTTGATGGCCCTCCCGGAACCGGAAAATCACAGACCATTGCAAACATGATCGTGCATAATCTCTCGATTGGCAGACGTGTGCTCTTCGTGGCAGAAAAAATGGCCGCGTTGGAAGTAGTGCATCGTCGGCTGGCAGAGAAAGGGATCGCGGAATTCTGTTTGGAGGTTCACTCAAATAAAACCGCCAAAACTGATATTCTGCAGCAGCTTGACCGTGCATGGAGCGTCCGTGGCGAACTGAGCGAATCCGAATGGAGCCGGGAAACTGACCGTCTGAGAACTCTTCGAGACCGCCTGAATGGCGTCTGCGAAAGGCTGCATCTGCGTCACTCCAATGGCATGACAATTCATCAGGCTGTCGGCAGAGCAGCCCGGGACCATAACGCAGCAACTCCACGACTGAGTTGGGCAACCGGCGCTCAGCACAGCAGCGAAGAGTTTGAGGCGATGCGTGATACATCACGCCGTCTGGATCTCAATTACGACGCATACGCGGATGCACCGAAGCACTTCTCAATCATTGAACAGGGCGAATGGTCCAATAGATGGCAGGAAGATGTTTTGGGAACGTCTAGAGTGATTCCCACCACAATAATTACGCTGATTTCAGCAAGGGATCAGCTCAAGAAGGTCTGCCAGTTTGCCATCGCCTCAGACACTGACAACGCGATGGAACGCCTTGTGCAATTTGTCAGGACGATTCTCGCAACCCATAAAAAGGACATGAGCTTCGC
>JAFDYP010000411.1 GCA_018267355.1 Bacteroidota bacterium | reverse complement strand
TCATTTTGTAAGACCTCACAGCCTCCAGTGATGCTTTAGGATACTTAGCATGAATAGCCTCATCAGAGGCGATATATGAATAGATCTCTGCCCTGTACCACCAGGTTTTAGTAGCCTTGGATGTGGTCTCATCAGTGATGGCGACATCTATATTCTTTGCGCCTTCCTCCAGATAGCTCGCACCCTCCTTATTATTATAGGACTGCATCGCATTGAATGCGGAGATCACCTTGCCACTCTGGGCCATAGCCGATGCGGCAAAAAACACCGAAATCGAGGCAAAAATTAGCTTTTTCATGTTAAAATGCTGTTTTTGGATGAAAATATGGTTTAGAATCTGTTTTCCCGGTGCTGCAAAGCTATTGACCAGCACTCTGAAAACCAATGATCTATGTTTTTATGACAAAAAAGTTACTCAGCGCTCTCGCCGCTGGTATCAGCCGCACCCAGTTCGCCATCTTCCTCTGCATTATAGTTCAGCTTGCCGTTCACTATCTTTGTGATGGCTGCAATGCTGTCCTTGGCGTCCAGTTTGATCAGGCGTACACCCTGCGTAGCACGGCCCATCACACGCAGCTGCTCGACTGCCAGACGGATGGCGATGCCTGACTTATTGATGATCATAAGGTGATCATTGTCAGTTACATTGAGTATTCCAACTAAATCGCCGGTTTTATCAGTACGCTTGATGGTAGTGACACCTTTGCCACCCCGATTGGTAATGCGGTAGTCCTCTATGTCGGTACGCTTGCCGTAGCCTTTCTCAGAGATCACTAGGATCGTTTCTTCCTTATTCTCCGGATTGACCGTGATCATACCGATCACCTCATTGTGGCCGGCCTCATCGTCCAGGTCTACAGCTATCACACCTGATGCTGTACGGCCCATAGACCGGACCTTGCCCTCATTGAAGCGGATAGCCTTGCCAAAACTGGTAGCCATCACGATCTCCGCCTTGCCATCAGTCATGGCTACCTGCACCAGATCATCGCCTTCGCGGATCTCGATAGCATTCACACCACCTTTGCGCACATTGCTGTAAGCCCTTAAAGTAGTTTTCTTAATAATACCATTCTTTGTGCAGAATATCAGGTAGTTATTATCCAGATAGTCATCCTCCTTCAGGTTGAGTACCGGCAGGTAGGCTACGATCTTATCCTCTTTAGGGATGTTTACCAGATTCTGGATGGCACGGCCCTTTGATGTCTTCTCTCCTTCCGGCAGCTCATAAACCTTGATCCAGTAGCAGCGACCGGACTGGGTAAAGAAGAGGATATAGTTGTGGTTATTGGCCACGAAGAGGTGCTCGATAAAGTCCTCGTCCCGGCTGGCAGAGCCTTTCGATCCCCGTCCTCCCCTATTCTGGGTCTTAAACTCGCTGGATACTGTCCTTTTGACATAGCCCAGGTGGCTGATCGTCACTACTACCTCTTCATTAGGGATCAGGTCTTCTATATTGATATCGCCTTCGGCAAACTCAATATCTGTCCTGCGCAGGTCGCCATACTTCTCCTTGATCTCCAGTAGTTCGGTCTTGATGATCTCGTAGCGGAGGGGTTCCTCATTCAGGATACGGTTCAGATAGGCGATGGTTTTCATGAGTTCGTCATATTCTTCACGTATCTTATCTCTCTCAAGGCCAGTGAGTCTCTGTAGTCTCAGGTCAAGTATCGCTCGAGCCTGAATATCGCTCAGTCCAAAGTTTGAGATCAGCCCCTCGCGTGCCTCCTCCGGCAGGCGGGACTCACGGATCAGCTTGATCACCTCGTCCAGATGGTCGAGGGCTATTAGGAGACCCTGGAGTATGTGGGCGCGCTTTTCAGCCTCGCGGAGTTCATACTTGGTCCTCCTGACTATCACATCGTGACGGAAGTCTACGAAGTGACGGATCATATCACGCAGGTTGAGCAGCATAGGGCGGCCACCTACCAGAGCCACATTGTTCACTCCATAGGACGTTTGGAGCGGAGTGAGCGCGTAGAGCTGATTGAGCACTACACTGGACATAGCGTCGCGGTGTAGCTCTATGACCACCCGGATACCGTCACGGTCAGACTCATCACGCACATCGGTGATACCTTCTATCTTCTTCTCCTCTACCAGGTCAGCGATCTTTTTGATCATATCGCTCTTGATCACCTGGTATGGGATCTCAGAGATGATGATCTGCTCGCGGTTGGCACCCATCGGCTCGATCGTAGCTTTGCCGCGGAGAACCACCCGGCCACGGCCGGTCATGAAGGCCTGGCGCACACCATCCACACCGTGGATAGTACCTCCCGTAGGAAAGTCAGGAGCCTTCACATATTGCATGAGGTCCTCTACGGTAGCCTCTTTATTATCAACATAATGTACGCAGGCATCAATGGCCTCGGACAGGTTGTGCGGGAGCATATTGGTAGCCATACCTACGGCGATACCGGAGGCACCATTGACCAGCAGGTTTGGGATGCGGGTAGGCAGCACGGTAGGCTCCTCGAGGGTATCGTCAAAGTTCAGACGCATGTCCACTGTCTCCTTCTCGATATCCATGAGCATCTCCTCGGCTATCTTGCGGAAGCGGGCCTCCGTGTACCTCATAGCTGCCGGTGGGTCATCATCTATGGAGCCATAGTTACCCTGACCGTCTACAAAAGGATACCTCAGGGACCAGTCCTGGGCCATACGCACCATGGAGTCATAGATGGCAGAGTCGCCATGCGGGTGATACTTACCCATCACCTCACCCACGATACGAGCTGACTTCTTGTATGGTTTATTAGGCGCCATTCCCAGCTCGTTCATACCGTAGAGGATACGGCGGTGTACCGGCTTCAGGCCGTCACGGGCGTCAGGGATGGCGCGGGATACGATGACCGACATCGAGTAGTCGATGTAGGCCGTCTTCATCTCATCCTCTATATTGATCTGGATGATACGGTTCTCCGGGGTCTCGGGGGTT
>JAFDYP010000410.1 GCA_018267355.1 Bacteroidota bacterium | reverse complement strand
AGGCGAACCTCTACATGTTTCATACCCGTGCCTATCATACCTAAACCCTCCGGATGCAAGGACATGGTATGGTCGGGGATGCTATCTGCTTTGGACATGCTCTTTGATACTATTGTACAGCCAGCGCCTCACGAAGTATATGGCCAGTGCGCTAAAGCTGATACTACCTTCCAGCAGTTCCTCACCCTCGCCTACCACAGGTATGAACTTCAGCGGATCGGGCACAAAGAGCAGGATGAAAAAGATCACACCTATCACCAGCCAGATCTTGCCCGGCTTGCGGTCGGTGCGTGTATCGTGATACGGGTTTCTTTTGACTACAGCTTGCATCGTGTTAGTTTTAGTATAGAACGCCCAGTGACCATAAATAGCGTGCCAATGACCGGGTTGTAGGTTGTAAGTACTATGTTTTAAGATAATACAACGTACCTCTGTCACGTTGCCTCAAAGCCTGACTCTACCACTCGGCAGCCGGGTCGATGCTGGTCACCTCCGTCATCTCAGCCAACAGTGGCTGGAGGTACTCAGAGTGATAGCCTTTGCGGCCACCATAGATAGCCTTGGCAGCATCTATAGCCGGCATCTGCAGGCCTGCGGCGGCTACGATCGGCGTGATCTTCTCCAGCCAGAGTTCCTGTAATCTGGCCTCTCCGGCAAACACACCGTCTGCGATCAGCGCCTCTTCATAGGCCGATGGCTCAAATATGCCAAGTGCATACGGGAGTGCGTAGTTCAGCGCAGACTGCATACGGGCCTTAGCCACTTCATTGCCTGTCGAGAGCTGTTTGAAGAAAGTATCGGCGTGCATCACATGGTAGCGTATCTCTCCGCGTACTTTGCGCGCCAGGCCGGCCAGCGGTGCGAAGGACGAAGCCTCCAGCAGACCGTAGCGCAGGGCCTCTGCATGGTCAAAAAGGAAGTGACGCACAAGGCTGAAATCATACTCACCGATAGGCAGCTCTACCAGCTGGCAACTGCGGAAGTCCTTCTCTGCGCGCTGGAATGCGAGCATGTCAGGATTCTTCTCGCCAAAGGAGGTATAGAGGATATTATAGAGTGCCTGCGCGTGGCCTATTTTGTCCTGAGACATAGAGGAGAATGCGAGGTCCTCCTCAAGCATCGGGCCGATGCCGGTCCACTCAGAGTTTCGGTGGCCTATGATCAGGGCATCGTCTGCCATGCGGTAGAGCAGGTCTTTGATAGCGTCGTTGTTCATAAAATATTAGGATAATAATGATTGGCAAATTGAAGTGTTCTTAGTAGGGGGTAGTTTTCCGATATTAACTCCCGGTCAATTTCACTATGCTCGGTCTCAATGAATTTCAAAATTTCTTGAATCTTGTATTTAGCTAAAATGATGCTACCTCGTTTCAATTTCTTATCATCCGCATTTCCATATACTAAAACAAATTCCTGCTTTAGTCCTATTGCTGCCTTTTCTCCATATTCTTTTGCCACAAAATCTCGTGCATGCTTGAACTTCTTTTCGATCCGCTCGATTCTTTTAGGCCATGAATACGTATCCATACTTGTTTCAATCTGTATCCACTCATTTTTCTTAGGATGAAAAGCTAGAACATCTATTTCTGAGTTGTAGCCCCCTTTATCTCTTTTATCAATCTTTATATTTCTAGTGACCAGATAACCTTGTATCTCATACCATTCCGCAAGTAAAGATTCTAAATGATTCATAGTTTATTTTTAGATTGAAATGCTTCTATCCGCTCACGGACCTTGTAGAAAGCCGGATCGCGGAAGGTCTTCTCAGGTGTGGTCTCAAAGATGGCTTCGTCTTCGCTATTGAAGGTGTAGACATCGGCAGTCTTTACTACCCAAAGGTTAGCGGTCTTGCCTCGGCGGGCATATTGCTCCTTAGCAAACATCAGTGCTTGCTCCGGTGTAGAGGCGTGGACGATACCTGCGTGGACGGGCTGCTTGCCCCTTTTATCCTGATGAAATACCTCCCAGGTGATGAGGTGAGACGCGGTTTGCTCGCCGTCATTTACCCTTTTGAGGTCTAGTCTGTTGATGCGTGGATCGAGTGACATTTTATTTCAGATTTCGATGTTTGATTTTGGCCCTGTTCTCTATTCACTACGCCATCGGTGTGACGTACTTCTCTTTGGGGTTCATCAGCGCCTCGCGTACCCAGCGGTGGGCTAGCTCTGCATAGCGGCGCACCTCGAGGCGCTCAGCATTGCAGGGGCCATCGCCGTTGATCACGCGCTTGAACTCATCCCAGTCCGGATCGCCAAAGACCCAGATACCATCATCGCCGCGGCGCAGCTCGGGATCCGGCAGTGTGAGGCCCAGCTCCAGTATCTTGGGTACATACTGATCGAGAAACTGATTGCGCATATCATCATTGGAGGCCAGCTTTACTTTCCACTTCATGAGCTTCTCGCTGTGCTGCGAGTCTCGGTCAGACGGGCCAAAGAAGTGCAGTAGCGGGCGGTACCAGCGGTTCAGCGCTTCTTGCAGCATCTCGCGCTGCACCTTCGTACCGGTAGCGAGGTAGACGAAATTATCATGGCCCTGCTTCAGGTGGAATGACTCCTCGTAGCAGATACGCTCCAGCGCACGGCAGTAGGGGCCGTACGAACCCTTTGAGTTGATCACCTGATTGACAATCGCGGCGCCGTCTACCAGGAAGCCAATGACTGCGATATCTGCCCAGGTATTGGCCGGATAGTTGAAGACGTTGCTGTACTTGCTCTTGCCACTCAGTAGGTCCATGAGCATCTGCTCGCGCGTCTTGCCCAGTGTTTCGGCAGCGCTGTAGAGCAGCTGGCCGTGGCCTACCTCGTCCTGCACCTTGGCTATCAGGGCCAGCTTGCGGCGGAAGTTTGGCGCACGGGTGATCCACGTACCCTCGGGCAGCGCACCGACTATCTCAGAGTGGGCGTGCTGCTCTATCATGCGGATCAGCTGCTTGCGGTATTGTTCCGGCATCCAGTCGCCCGGCTCTATCTTCTCGCCACGTGAGATACGCGCCTCAAACTCTTCGAGCTTCGCCGGGTCCTCCACGGCAGCGTTGACGATCTTTGCCTCCTCGGCGGTCAGACTTGTGTTTCCGTACATAATGTTTTTTTTATTCCTACTCTTCCCTCTCCTTTTGGACAGGGTCAGGGGAGGTCATTTTTTTAGTCCTTTCAAAAGTAGCCCTGATACGCTCTCCGCTATTTCTTCTTCAGAGAGCTTTTCATTGCTTTTATAGAGATCATAGGTCGCGTTCAATGCAGAGAGAATGGTGAATACAGCCAGCTTCACATTGACCTCTTTGAAGTCCTTATCTGTGATGCCTTTTTGCACGATATCGCGGAAGCCCTGCTCATACTGAGAGCGCAGCTTCTTGAACCGCGCCAGCTCAGGCTCCTGCAGGAAGATCCACTCGTGAAAGAACACGGTAGAGCCGTCCAGGTTCGCGGCTATGACATGGATGTGGGCCTTGATGGCGGCGCGTAGTTTCTTTGACGGGGTTTTCTCGGATGCTATTGCTGCGCTGAAAGCCTGAAAGAACTGCTCCGCCATGTCAAAGCACATCTCATGGAGGAGCTCTTCCTTGGAGGAGAGATGATTGTACAGGCTGGCGGCCTCTATGCCCACCTCCCGCGCCAGGTCGCGCATAGACGTAGCAGCATAGCCGCGTTCCTTAAACATCTTGCGGGCGGTCTGCCGTATCTCTGTACGTCTGTCGAGCTTTGCTATAGCCATGATTTGTTTACTAACGTTCGTTAGGTAAAGGTAGGAAAGGGATTTGAGTTGGACAAATTTTTGTTTGGGGGGCTGTATTGATGCGGTGCTGCATCAAATCCCCCGGCCTGCGGCCACCCCCTTTATAAAGGGGGAATTTCAGCCATTTGCCATTTCGTGCTAAATGGGATTGATGATGTAGTTAACGGGGCCTAGTGGGCGAGTGGCCGCTTTTTGATCATGCCGCCGCGGGTTTCCTTGACGCTGCTGAGGACCATAAATGCCTCGGGGTCTATTTTTTCGACCTCAGTTTTAAACTTATTGATCTCCAGGCGGGTGACTACGGAGTAGATGATGTCTACGTCAGTGGCTTCGCCCTTTTTACCAAAGCCTCCTTTGCCCTTGTAGACGGTGACACCTCGGCCCATCACGTCTACGATCATCTGCTTGATCTCCTCGCTGTAGGCTGAGACGATGGTGACGCCGGTATACTCCTCTATACCCTCTATAATAAAGTCAAGGGTCTTGGAGGCAGCAAGATAAGTGATCATGGAGTACAGCGCCGACTCTACAGAGAGCAAGTAAGCGGCAGCGGAGAAGACAAGTATATTGATAGCTATGACGAGGTCTCCGATGGTAGTGCCCAGTCGGCGGCTGAGGAATATAGCAAGCACCTCTGTGCCATCCAGCACGGCGCCGCCCCTGATAGAGAGTCCGATACCGGCGCCGAGGAAGAAGCCGCCGAATATGGCCACGAGCAGCTTGTCATGCGTGACCTCCGGGAAGTGTGCTGTGGCCAATAATACTGCCAGACCAAGAATAGCGATGCCCGTCTTGAGGGCAAAGCGGTGGCCGACGGTATTGTAGGCGAGGATGATGAAAGGTGTATTGATCAATACAAGCAGCAGATAGAGTGGTGCGCCGCTGAGCTCAGCGGTGAGCAGCGAGATGCCGGTCACACCGCCATCTATGAAATTGCTAGGGAGCAGGAAGCTTTCCAAACCAAAGGCTGCGGAGCACATACCACCTATGATGAGGACCACATCTTTCAGCAAACGCCTCACCGCCTGTGACTGCTCGCGCGCTTCCTGGCGCTGGTCTTCGGCAGAGTCCGGCAGGATATTTTTAGGCTTGCGGTGCTCGTAGTCGAGCAGCCGGCGCATGAGTTTTTTTGTCCAGAAGGGATTTTTCTCTGATTCCATATTACTATTCTGCTTTCTGCAAAATGCAGACCAACAGTTCTTTCTAAAGCTACTGATTTTATTTGACCGTGCCGGCCTCTGCGGCCCTGCGCGACGGGAAATATGAGGCGATCAATGCTATCGCTACCACCGTCACAAATGTCAGTACAAAGTCCACTGCCCGCAGCTTGACCGGATAGCCTTCCACCACAAAGCTGCTATTGCCGCCGGTGAGTTTGAGGAAGCCATATTTGATCTGCGCCAGACAGAGCGCTGTAGCGAGGATGATGCCGATACTGGCGCCTATCATAGCTGAGAGCAGGCCCTCCAGCAGGTAGATGCGCCTCACGAGCCCCCTGTCTGCACCCATAGCCATGAGTATGGCTATGTCTTGCTCTTTCTCTATCACGAGCATAGAGAGCGAGCCCACGATATTAAAGGAGATGATCAGCATGATAAACGCAAGGATCGCGTATACTGCCCAGCGCTCCATATTCATGACTTTGTAGATCGCCTCTTTCTGTTCATAGCGGGTCTTGACTATCATATCGGGGCCGACGAGTGCTTGTACCTCTTTTTTCGCCTGCTCCGGTGTGTAGCCTTTGCGTAGCTTTAGCTCATAGGCCGAGAGCTGGCCCTCTGCATCCAGCAGCTCTGAGGCAAATGGCAGCGAGACGAAGACGTACTTGCTATCAAACTCCTGCTGCAGCGAGAATACACCGCCGGGCACCACATCGCGAAAGGTAAACGCGTCTTCCGGCAGCAGCGCGGTGCCTTTGCCTTTCTTGGGTACCGTGACCTGTATAGGATAGATGGAGCGCTCGGGGTCTACATTCAGCGCAGCATAGATATTGGCACATCCCACGGCGTACTGATTGATACTATCGCTCAGGGTGAAGTTTCCCATCCTGATGTGGCTCTTCACATCCGTGACGGCGTTGTAGTTTTCATCTACGCCTTTGATCGTACAGATGTAGTCTTTGTCTACGTATTTGATGTAGGCGTTTTCCTCCAGGGTCTGAGAGAGCGCCTCTACAGCCGGCAGGTGCCTGAGTTTGTCTATGATCTGTGGATCTTTCGTGAAGGTCTTGCCCCTGGCAGCGGTCACAGTGATGTCGGCATAAAAGGAATTGTACAGCGACCTGGCCAGGTCCTCGAAACCATTGAAGGTGCTGAGCACCACTATCAGCGCAAAGGCACCTACACCCATGCCCACCATAGACACGATGGCGATGATATTGATCGCATTGGTAGACTTCTTTGAGAAAAGGTAGCGCAGTGCTATTTTGAATGCCAGCATGCTATCCGTGCGAAATTATTGGGTGTCGTCGCGTTTGATCTCTTTGTCCTGCTCTTTGATCTTGCGCAGCAGCTCCTCCATGTGAAACACATCGTCCAACGACTCATCGAGATAGAACTCCAGCTCGGGCACGATGCGCAGGTTGAATCGGATCTTTTCGCCGAGCTTTCTTTTCAGCTCTGATCTTTTATCGTTGAATGCTGCGAGTACTTCTTGCTTGTCTCCATTGAATACGCTGAGGGAGAAGCGCGCTGAGCCGAGATCGGGTGTCACCTTCACATTGGTCACCGTGACGAATGCTTTGCCATATATATTGCGACCCTCGCGGATGAGGATATTGCTGAATTCTTCCTTGATAAGGGATGCTACTTTCTGTTGTCTCCTGCTGTCCATATTATCTCTGTTGCACTGTTTTGACTGGTGCAAAGGTACGGGTAAAAAATGAGATGCTGCCGCGCTCAGGCAGTTGATTGCGTTTTGTGGTCCTGTGTCAAATCCCCCGGCCTGCGGCCACCTCCTTTATAAGGGGGACTTTCAGCCATTTGCCATTGGAGCAAAATAGGAGCGACGATATACTTAGTGGCACTGTATTTCAACAGCAATCCTTACTGCTTTGGTACGAAAGTGCGGATGCGGCGGCCCTGGTAGTAGACGGCTATAAAGGCATTCTTGTACCGCGGCTTCATGATGTCAAAGTATAGCTTATTGAGATCCCTGGGGGTGGTAGTATTGCCTATGAGGTAGCGGTAGGTGCCCTCTTCAAACAATACCTCATATCCCTTCAGGTGCTCGTAGTAGGTAGTGTCTATCGGGATCAGCTTCTTCAGCTCATAAAACTGGATGCGGTAGACAGTGTCCTCAGTGACAGGGATATTGAGCTTGGGCGTAGGTGCACCGGAGCGGTCCAGGCCCTTCTCATCAAAAGGATTGAATCGGTTATTGAGTGGTGCATTGGTCAGCATGGTAGACTGCTCTACATTGTCTACTACTATCTCGCTGAGGTTGTACTGTATCTCATCACTGGAGCGGCCCAGCATCTTGCGCACGTCCATCACGTCATTAGACATGCGGCGGCGCTCGTCTTTCGGCAGGTTATTGAATAGCAGGTCCTGCTCTACGGCAGCAGCCGGCACCACGTAGACGCGTTTTTTCTCTGATACGGTATCATAGTAGCTCCACACCGGTATGAAGCCATAGTCGCCCATGTGTACCTCACCGGTGAAGTTGTTTTTCTTGATGTCAATATCCATGATGATGCCGGCCTTGGTGCGCTGCTCCGTGCTGCTGGATATGAGATTGCCGAGGGAGTAGCAGACGAGGCCCTGCTTCTCTTTCTGGTTGTAGTAATAGTTTTGGATGTCTATGCGCTGGACCGTATTAGGGAAGGCTCCCACCACGATATCTGCACCCTGCTCCAGGATAAACTTGCCCAGCGCCTCCTGTGAGTAGGCCGGATACTCCTGATAGTTGCCACCCCAGTCGAGGTAGACGATGGTAAAGTCTGGCTCCAGCGAGCGGGTGATCTTCATATCGCGCTCTATCTGCGTGTGGTCTATCTGGTTGATGATATAATCACGTGAGATACTGGGGCGCTGCGCGATGCTGGTATAGTTGAGCACGGCTATTTTGAACCCCCGGCGGTTGATGATCATCGGGTAGTTGCCATTGCGCATGATATTGTCCTGAAAGGCCCCCGTAGAGCGGATGTCAAAGATATCCATCGCTTTCTTGGTGCGGATCATGCCCTTCTTGTCCAGGTAGGCAGTATTGAGATTGGCCATCATGGCCTGATTGATACCGGAATACTTGAGACTGAGGGCAAACTCATCAGGCGAAGAGAAAGGATTGGCATTATCACCCGTGAATCCGGTCTTGAGGTTGGCTATCACCACATCGCCGAGATTGAGGATAGGGTTGACGTATTTCAGCTCATTGCTGAAGTCATATTTTTTCAGTGCAGGATTGAAGGCGTGCTCTATCTGGTACTCGCTCTGATAGATATTGCCGGCTATCATGAGGTGCAGCACGCGGAAGGAATCTATGACCTCCGGCCTGTCATCATCATACTCTATGGTACGTACACGCGCCTGTGCGTGTATATCAGCCGTGATCAATAAGAGGGCCGGCAGCACTATCATCCTTAGCCACCGGCATGGAACCAAAATCTTTGACATTGTCCTCAAAATTAGCTTTTTGCCCATGTGAATATTTCCAGATTTTCAACAAGTCTTACCCCTGTGTAGGGTTTTTGTACAGCGTTTATCATGGCCTGTGCTACGATGTCTCCCTCTATGGGTTTAAAGCGTTTCAGCGCACCGGTGAAAACAAAGGATAGCCTGTCAGACACCCAGGTAGCCATGGCCTCTGCAGGACGGTGGCCCTGCCGCTCACCGAGTAGTAATGACGGGCGCAGTATGGCCAGCCGGTCAAATCCTAGTTTAGTTATAGCGGCTTCTATCTGTCCTTTGACCTTGGTATAGAGTAAGACTGATTTTGCGTCAGCACCACCGGAGGAAAGGAGGACGAATGTCTTGGTGCCGTTCTTCCTCGCTATCTCTGCGGCCCGTAGCTGATAGTCATAGTCTACCCGGCGAAATTTGGAGGGGCTGCCCGCCTGCTTTAGCGTCGTGCCGAGTGCAGATAGTACTGCGTCGGCCCGCATCCCGTCGGCATAGTCCTCCAGATGCTCGTAGTCTACGATCAGGTTGGTGAGTTTCGGGTGGCTGGTGTCCATGGGGCGGCGTGTCACGGCTATTACTCTGTCAATACGAGTATCGGCCAGAGAATGTTGTACACATTTTGCGCCCACCAGCCCGGTAGCGCCCAGTATGAGGACTGTCATGGATGTCAGTTTTAGTGGTGAATGCTAAACCTCGCGCAGCAGGGTGCGAAAGGCGGCGTATTTGTCCGGCCAGACCTCGCGCATTTCCTTTTGGAAAGCCGGGGCGTGATTATTCTGGTAGTCGAAATAGCGGGCGGTGTCGGTGGTGTGGTACTGCACAGCATAAGTGATGCCATCTGCCTGGTGCTCCTCCATAACACGGAATACCTTGTAGCCTGTGAAGCAGCCTGTCTCCATCACGCGAGGGATGTGGTCCTCCTTGAGCCAGCGGAGGAAGAGTTCATGCACTTCGAGGTCTACTTTCAGCGTAACGTTGTATACGATCATTTTTCTTTTTGTGTATGGTGAATATAGTTAGTTAATGGCGTCTGTGCGGGGTACAAAATGTAAATACATTTTTGAACCACATAGAACACAATAGATCACATAGAAATGAAAAGGTGATAGGTGTCGCGCTGTTTGGTGGTCATTGCGCTTTTTGAAGCCTCAAATTTTGCGGCTCTAGGAACATCATTCCAGTTTGTCGCCGCGGAGTACACGGTAGCGCTTGCGGGCCTCGATGACGAGCAGTGAGCTATTGTAGTCGGTGATGATGGATTTATAGAGCTCTTTGGCGCGCTCGGTATTGTGGAGTTCCTTTTCGTTGATCTCAGCGAGGAGAAAGGTGGCATCATCTCCCTTCAGGTCTTTGCCGTAGTTCTTGATGATGTCCTCCAGCAGTGGTACGGCCTTCGCAAAGTCGCGCTTGCGCACATAGATCTGGGCTTTGGTGTACTCTATATCGTCATAGAGCGCATGGCCGGGAAACATGGTCACGATGCTATCAAGCTTCCTGTTAGCCTCATCATCTTTATTCTGAAACATGAGCAAGTCAGCATCTGCATACATACTCATCGCCACTGAGTTGGTATCCATGCCCAGGTTGTCTATGATAAACACGGAGAGGTTTATCGCATCGTTGGCTATCAGCTCAGAGGTAGATGACTTGAGCACCTCGAGCTGTTCCTGCGCCCACTGGAAGTCACCGCGATAGTACGACAGTTTCGCATTGCGAAAGCGGGCCTCCTCGCCGAGGGGTGTTTCCTTTTCCTCTTTGTCTACCTGCGAGTATAAAAGCGTGGACTCCCATACTTCGCCATTCATCAGGTAGAAATCTCCGAGGCTCAACTTAGTCTCATTCTTCAGCCGGCCGGGTATGCCGGGCATATCTATCACCCCCTGGCAGTCACTGATAGCTGCTCCCAGGTCATGCAGGTAAAACCCCTCGAGGTCGGCCAGCTCCTTCATAGAGGTGGCCGTCTGCGGGGTCTTGCCATTCTCTGCGAGGAAAGCCAGATAGTCAGCCTTCAGCCCGAGCAGGTCCTCCTGCGTATAGTTGATGGTCTTTGAGATCTTCTCTTTGCGGCAGTTCAGCAGCTCGGTGCGCGCTTCAAAGTAGAGATTGCTGCGAGGTTCTTTTTTCACTACATAGTCGTAGCCGTGTATGGCGTCATCATAGAAACCCTCCGTCTGCGCTATGTGAGCGATATTGAGTACGCGGTAGCCGTTCTCGTTTTTGCGCTTGTCCAGCGCACGCATCTGCACGATAGCCCCCTCAAAGTCCTTATTCTGTATATAGATCCAGGTGAGAAAGTCTACGAAGCCCTCGTTGTCCGACTGTTTCTGTATGCGCGCGTAGAGCTGGGTCTCTATCTCGCCCAGGAGCTTATCTGCACCCTTGGCAGTCTGCAGTACGTTCTTGATATTTTGCGCGTTCTGAGGCTCCTGGTCTATATCGTTTATAAAGTACTTTGCAGCATTCTCATTGTCACCTTTGGTGAAATAAGCCATGGCGATATCATAGTCAAAGTTGATATTGCCCTTAAACATTTTCGTGCCCTTCTCATAGGCCGCTATCTCGTAGTCTGACTCGCGGTAGTTCTTGAAGGCTATGGCGGTCTGCCGTATTTCAGGCTCAGAGGGCTTGATATTTTTGATCACTTTGTCGTAGACCTCTTTGCTCTTAGGTACATCGCCCTTGGTCTTGTACACATAGCCGAGGTCTATCTGGTATTGCACTACGTCGCTGAACTTCCTGATCTCTTTTTTGACCGTTCTCTCAGCGTCGTCAAATTTTTTCAGCTCCAGATAGCAGCGAAGAAGCGGAGTGTAGTAGACGGGCGCATTGCCGCTCCGGTCCCAAAGCTGCTGGTAGAGCTCAGCGGCCTTGTCATATTCTCCATTCTGAAAATAACTCGCAGCCAGCGTCTCATCGCGGCCCTTCTGGGCGCTGAGGCTGGTGAGTAAAAAGAGCTGGAGAAAAATGACGACCGCTATGCGCTTCATGTGACCAAAGTTAAACCAAATGAGTGAGATGGCGGATATGGGGAGCATCAGGCCGTGCATCTGAGTACAAAGGCTATTGCTCTTTTAATACGCCCGCTCGTTGCGGCCCTCCATATAGTTCATAAAGGCTTTGTTGGCCACGCGTGTACCGCCCGGCGTAGGATAGTCTCCTGTGAAGTACCAGTCACCCAGGTTCTTCGGGCAGGCCTTATGCAGGTTGTCTACCGTCTGGAAGATGACCTGCACATCGGCAAAGATCTGTTTAGGCCGCACGATCTCTGATATCTTGGCAGAGATCTCCTCGTCTGTATACATATTGTAGAGCTCCTTCACGTGGTTCACAGGTACCGCAGGTGGGGTCTCATCATCTGCCTTGCATTTCTCATATACCTCCTGCATCAGGTGTTCTTTGCCCTGGTCTTTGATCAGCTCTATGAGCGCGCGGAAGGCTATAAAGTCATACATTCTGCTCATGTCTATACCATAGCAGTCTGGGTAGCGTATCTGCGGCGCAGAGCTGACGATGATGATCTTCTTGGGACTCAGGCGATCCAGTATACTCAGGATGCTCTTCTGCAGGGTGGTACCCCGCACGATAGAGTCGTCTATCACTACGAGTGTATCCTGGTTTGGCCGTACACTGCCGTAGGTCACGTCATATACGTGAGATACCATCTCATCGCGGCTGGAGTCGTCAGAGATAAAGGTGCGCATCTTCACATCCTTTACCGCTGTCTTCTCTATACGAAGCTTCCAGCGGATCAGCTTCTCCAGTTGCTCAGCATTCATGTCAGGGTTCTGCTGTATGGCTTTCACTTTCTCTGTGGTCAGGTGGTTCTCCACGCCCTTGATCAGGCCGTAGAATGCCACCTCTGCGGTATTGGGAATGAAAGAGAATACGGCGTTCTCCACATCGTTATTCACCGCTGTGAGTATCTGTGGTACCAGCAGTTCGCCCAGCTCTTTGCGCTCGGCGTATATCTCCTTGTCCGTACCGCGGCTAAAGTAGATCCGCTCAAAGCTGCAGGCCTTGCGCTCCTGCGGCTCGAGTATCATCTCTTCTTTCACCCGGCCATCCTTCTTCATGATCAGCGCGTAGCCCGGTTTGATCTCTTTGATGGAGTCAAAGTTGACATTAAAGGCCGTCTGTATACATGGACGCTCAGAGGCCACTACCACTACCTCGTCATCCTGATAGTAATAGGCCGGACGGATACCATTCGGATCGCGCAGTACAAAGGCATCTCCATGCCCGATCATGCCCGCCATGGCAAAGCCCCCGTCAAAGTTCTTGGCAGCACGCGTCAGGATGCGGCGCACGCTCATCTCTTTGATAATAAAGTCCGTGATCTCCTTATTGCCGTAGCCCTGGTCCTTGTATTTGTCAAAAATGACCTGCACCTCTGCATCGAGAAAGTGGCCGATCTTCTCCATCACCGTGATGGTGTCGCTGCGCTCTACCGGGTGCTGGCCCAGTTGTATCAGGTTGGCAAAGAGCTCATTGACATTGGTCATGTTAAAGTTGCCCGCTATGGCCAGGTTGCGCGTCATCCAGTTGTTTTCCCTCAGGAAAGGATGGCAGTTCGTATCGCTGTTCTTGCCATAGGTGCCGTAGCGCAGGTGACCCAGCAGTAGCTCTCCCATGAAAGGGACATTTTCTTTGTACCACTTTGCCTCTGTCTCCGGATTGTCGGAGGACTTCCTATTGGCCGGGAAGTGGGAGAAAATATGCTCATATATCTTGGCTATGCTCTGCTGGTGCGTAGAGCGGAATCGGTCTATAAAGTGCGTACCCGGCACCGGGTCCAGCTTGATCACTGCCACTCCGGCGCCGTCCTGGCCGCGGTTGTGCTGCTTCTCCATCAGGAGGTAGAGCTTATTCAGCGCGTAGGCCGGCGTGCGGTATTTTTCTATGTAATAGTCGAGAGGCTTAAGGAGCCGGATGAGTGCGATTCCGCACTCGTGTTTGATGGCATCACTCATGGATGGTGGAGGTAAGGCGCAAAAGTAAACCTTGCCACTGACTCCCGCAAGGTTTAGCGCAGCCTGTCAACACTTTTTACCAATTCCTCATCCTTGCGGATAAAGAACATGGCTATGAAAATGAAGACAATAGCGATGAGCGGAGACAGATTGCCAAAGTAGAAATACTGGTCAAACGTAGACGGCGCTACTGACCAGTGATAGTACACATAGCAGAAAGAGAACAGCAGTGGCAGCACACTGAGCCAGCAGAGTGCTATCTGCAGCGGACGGCGGCGGTAGAGGAAGATAGTGAGCAGGTTCAGCCCTATGGCTACGAAGGCGGAATCCAGCGGGAGCAGCACAAAGTAGTGGCCGATCAGCGGGAAGTTCACATTCTTGGAGAAGACCAGGTTGGTGACATAGAGATAGTTGGCCGCTGCTCCGATCTCTACCTTCACCACCGGGGCAAAGATATAGCCCACCATCACGAGGATGGCCAGGAGGAGAAATATGGTCTGCTTGCGCTGTATCATGGGCGTTTCGTTTTGATGTCGTGGCTGCAAATATGTCAATTGTCCGCCAAACATCCACCAGATTTACGCTTCACCCGATTTAAGCCTCACGCTTTTATGCAGTCCCAAAGGGGCGTCACGCCTTTAGCGTAGGGCGACGCCCTACGCATTTTATAATAAAATAGAAAAAGTAATGGCGCGGCACCCTTTTTGCCGCTATCTTAGAGCCTATGGATATTGAGACCTTCCGGGAATATTGCCTGCGCAAGAAAGGTGTGGAGGAGGGATTTCCCTTTGACAGTGATACACTGGTGTTTAAGGTGATGGGAAAGATGTTTGCCCTCACCTCGCTGTCTTCTACCCCCTTCACAGTCAATCTCAAGATGGACCGCGACAAGGTAGGTGAGTACAGGGAGCGCTACGCAGATGTACAGCCCGGCTGGCACATGAATAAAACAATGTGGAACACCGTCTGTTTTGACTCTGGGTCTATATCCCGGCGCGAACTGCTCTGGATGGTAGACCACTCCTATGACGAGGTGGTACGCGGCCTGACAAAAAAGCTGCGAAATGAACTGGAACTGTTATAACTTTGCGATATGTTCGATCTGATCTTGTTAGTAATATTCAGCTACTCGCTGTACAGGCTCGCAGAGAGCCACCGTATCCGGCCATGGAGGTGGATCTTCAGTTTTTCTGCTCTGGTGCTATCTACTCTGGGCACAGTAGCATGGATCATTTTCAAGATATACGGCCCTACCCTTACTAAAGATATGGATGCTGCCAATAGGACCGCACTTCTTATGGAGCCATTTCTGCTCCTGTTTCAGTTAGTGGTATTTCTCTTTCTCCGTACACGCATGCTGAAGTATGTACACGCACTGGATGAACTGGACAAGCTGGAAAATACACCACCTACGCCTCCTACACCCAAGAAGGAGGACAAAGACCTCTCCTACTTCAGATAAATGACCCCCGACATCACGATAGTAGGGCAGGGCATATGCGGCTCGCTGCTGTCGTGGGCACTGATACAGCGCGGCGTCTCCGTACGCGTGTATGATACAGGCTCTCATCTCTCTGCTACTGCTGCTGCCTCCGGCATCATCAACCCCATCACCGGCAAGCGCTACGTGAAATCATGGATGGTAGATGACCTGATACCCGTGGCAGAGCGCACCTATGCAGCTATCGGCCAGACGCTTGCTACGCAGGTCTATACACCGCTGCCCATCTACAAGCTACTCGCCTCCGTACGCGAGCAGAATGACTGGAGCGCCCGTACCACAGATGCAGCCTATCAGCAGTACCTCTCTGATACCACGCTGCACCGGCTCAGCCCGGAGTGGATGATCGATGACTTTGGCGCCTTTGCCATACAGGGCGGAGGCATCGTACATACGCCATCTTTTCTGGCGCGCTACCGCGACTACCTCCGTGAAAAGGGTATACTCTGTGAGGAGCCCCTGACGCAGGAGCAAGCACTAACTCACAAAGGCCGCATTATCTTCTGTGATGGATACCGCTCGGCCCTCGAGGGCCTATTCACCACGCT
>JAFDYP010000040.1 GCA_018267355.1 Bacteroidota bacterium | reverse complement strand
GGGTACGAACCAGGCCTGCTACGGACTCACCCTGTCACTGACACCCATGGCCGCCCGCAAAAAATATGAACCGTCACGCCACTGGCAGTGATCGCTTATCGCGCAGCTGCATCATTGGCTTTTCCCATAGATAGTATAGCAAGCTGGCTGCGGCATAGACTATCAGCCAGAATGCAAGGTACTTAAGAAGGCTATCCACCCCACCTCGCGGTGGAAACTGGTCGTGTATCACCTCTGCTACCAGAGAGAAATTGATAAGGTAAAGAGAATACGATATGCGGCTCGTGTAAGTAATCAGAGCTGCTATAGGCCCGGTGCCATGCCGTACACCAGCAGCAGCAGGCAGGAGCATTGCCATAAAAAGTGGTGACAGCGTAAAGTAGACTACCTGGCTGTATACCGTATGCGGAGGCTGCCTATATGCCAATAACAAGACTGATGCCACTATACCTATGACAAAGGCAGGCCACCGGTAGCGCATACATCTCTCCGGATAGTAGTGCCACAGCCATGCTGCCAGCAGCCCATAGCCTATACTATCCAGCCGGGTCACTACTATTTTGCGGATGCTCAGATCTACCCAGAATCGGTCATAGCTGGTATCCATCCATATACTGCGAAAAACAACTGGTATGATCAGCATGAGGCAGGTAGCCAGGAGGTATGCATTCCTTGGCTTTAGCCACCTGAGCAGGATAAAAAGCAGGACGGGCACGATCACATAAAACCACTCCTCTATAGAGAGGCTCCATGACTCCCGGTAGAAGCCCACAAAGGGTTTGCTGAAGTTTTGCAGGAAAAAAAAATACTTCCAGTTGAAATTATAGATACCCTCATGTATCACGTTGTAGCGCACTACTACATAGTTGACAGCGAGAATGAGGTAATATCCCGGCAGTGTGCGAAACCAACGGCGCTTCCAAAAGGTCCATAAGGCTGGAAGGTCAAAAGTCCCCCGCTCCATAGTGCGTAGCAGGATCCCACCTATCAGGAAGCCACTTAGAACAAAGAACAGCTCTACTCCATCAGGTATACGCACAAAAGGGAAGCCGGCGAGCGCAGTACCATCCAGTATAGGCCGACTATGCAGCAGTAGTACGAGCCATATAGCCACAGCGCGGAATATATCCAGCCCGAATATACGATCTCTATGCGCCTGATCCATATATCAAGTATAACGCTTTAGGTGATCTAAAAGAAAAGGGCACCCGGAGGTGCCCTTTCTTCAGTATTGTTTCAGATCAGATCTTACTTAGCATCTTCTTTCAGGGTATCCTTTCTGCGGAGCAGGAGGTCTACCGTGATCGGTGAAGCGATAAAGATAGAGGAGTAAGTACCCACAGCGATACCTACCATCAGCGCAAAAGAGAACTGCCTGATAGCATCACCACCAAATACGAAGAGAATGATACAAACTACCTCCGTAGCAGCAGATGTCATGATGGTACGGCTCAGTGTACTGTTGATAGAGTCGTTTACATTGTGTATGAGGGAGTGGCCCGGGTACAGCTTGATGTACTCACGGATACGGTCAAATACGATCACCGTATCATTCACCGAGTAGCCGATCAGCGTCAGTATAGCTGCTACTACATTCTCATCTACCTCGAGGGAGAATGGCATGATATGGCGCAGCAGGGAGAAGAGGCCCAGTACGATGACCGGGTCATGCACAGTAGCCGCGATAGCTCCTACTGCATATTCCCACTTGCGGAATCGGATATAGATGTAGATAAAGATCAGCAGACAGCCGAGGAAGCCACTGATGAGGGCACTCTTGCGGATATCATCTGCTATGGTCGCATCTATTTTGGTAATAGACTTGATAGCAGCGCTGCGGAACTTCTCAAATGTAGGCTTGGTTATAAAGTCCTTATTAATGCCTTCATAGAGTTTGCTCTCTATGATGCTATCTACATTAGACTCATTTGAGTTGATCAGATAGGCAGTAGTGATCTGTATCTGGCTGTTGCTACCGTAGGTCTTGACCAGCGGGCGGCTGCCCAGCGGGCCCTCCAGCTGGCTGGCCACGTCTGCGGTCTTCACATCCTGATCCAGCTTTACTACATAGCTGCGGCCACCCTTGAATGCTACGCCGAGGTCAAAGCCGATGAAGACCATCGCACCAAATGATACCGCAAAGGCGATAGCAGAGATGGTATAAGACACCTTGCGGAAAGACATAAACTGGACGTTCATACCCTTCAGTACGTTCATGGTAAACTTATTGCCAAATGTCGGCTCCCAGTGCCTCTTGAAAATAAAATCGAATATCACCTGTGTGAAACCTACCGCAGTGAAAAGAGAAGTAAGGATACCGATCACGAGCGTATATGCGAATCCCTTCACCGGACCATAGCCGAAGAACATGAGCACAATACCTACTATGAGAGTAGTCACGTTGCCATCTATGATCGCAGAGTAGGAATGCTTGTAGCCATCAGCTACCGCTACGCGCGTGCCTTTGCCTTTGGCCAGCTCCTCCCGGATACGCTCGTTGATGATTACGTTTGCATCTATCGCGATAGCCAGAGTGAGTACGATACCTGCCATACCAGGCAGGGTCAGTGATGCACCATACTGTGCCAGGATACTAATGATGAAGAAGAGGTTCAGGATCACCGCAATGTTTGCCACGATACCAGAGGTAGAGTAGTACGCAAACATAAAGATGCAAACCACTACAAATGCGACAAAGAGAGACAGGAGACCTGCCTTGATGGCTTCTGCACCCAGGGATGGTCCTATGACCTGCTCCTCTATGATGCGTGTGCGTGCCTCCAGCTGGCCGGACTTCAGTATGTTAGCCAGGTCCACAGATTCATTCACAGAGCTGATGCCTGATATTTCAGTATTGCCCCCGGCTATGCGGTTTTGCACACGAGGGTATGAGAAAACACGATTATCGAGTACGATAGCCACGCATCTCTTAGGGTTTTGCTTGGCTGCTTCATCTGTGATACGCTCCCATTTGGCGGCACCAGTAGCATTCATGGTCAGCGTTACATTAGGGCTGCCGTCCTGACCATAGCCATGACCTGCATCGGTGATCACATCACCGGACATAGGCGCACCCGGCTGCGCAGGATTGGTTTTGATAGCGAAGAGTTCATATACAGAACGCTCAGGATTGATAGACTTGGCGCCCCATACGAATTTCACATTCCGCGGGAAGTTAGACTTCACCAGATCCAGATTCAGGTAGGCGTCGATCAGTGCAGTATCCTTGCCATAGGCCATACCCACGGCTGGCCCCGGGCGCAGCATACCTTGCTGATCAGCTACCGGATTCAGCAGGCGGAAGAGAGGGTTGGTATTCGCAGTGTCCTTGGCAGCCTTTGCCTTGGCAGCTGCAGTACTATCATTCTTTGCGCCCTTGGTAGAATCTGCAGGTGCACCTGTACCCAGGCCCAGGCCATCTGCTAGGCTTGTAGCATTCGTGTCTATCGTACCTGAGGCAGAGTCCTTATTATGCTTCTGTGCAGCCAGATAGGCGCTGAGCGACTTATCTGCCTGTACCAGGTTTGGATAGATCTCCGTATTCTCCCAGGTATCCCAAAACTCAAGCTGTGCGGTCTGCTGGAGGATACGGCGGATACGGTTAGGATCGTCTACACCCGGCAGCTCCAGTATGATGCGGCCTGTGCCTGACTGCAGCGTGATGGTAGGAGATGCTACACCAAACTGGTCAATACGTGTCTTGAGTGTCTCAAAAGTGGCATTGACAGACTTGTCCATTTCACCGCGCAGTACCTTGAGCACATCATCATTGCTGCTATTGAAGGTCAGAGACTTCTGGTATTTAGGCTGAGAGGCAAATATAGCCGCCAGCTTGCCGTCCGGTGCCAGTGCCTTGTACTCCTCGCCGAATAGCGTGAGGAAATCTTTATTACCTCCTTGTGGTAGCTTCGCTTTAGCGTTTTTTACAGCCAGGTTAAAAGCCGGGTCCTTGCTATTGCCGGATTGCTTTAGCAGTACCTCGTCCTGAGCTATCTCCAGCACCAGGCTCATACCACCCTTCAGATCGAGGCCCAGGCGGATCTGCTTCTCATTGCAGTCTTTATACGTATAGCCGAGGAAACCAACCGAACGAGTGGTCATAGAATCCAGATAGTACCTTCTGCGCTCCTTCTTGACCGCATCTATAGAATCTTCTAATGCCACCAGCGCATCACCGGTAAGGCCACTCTTACTTGGCTCAGCCAGGCCTTTTGCAGCATACTGATCTGCCTGCTTCTCCACACGTTGTGCTACAAACGTGAATGACAGCTCATAAGCACATACGAGGAAGAAAACGATCGTAAAGAACCTGATAATGCCTTTTAAATCCATTGGTTTATTGGTTTGATAATTTGCCTAAAAATAGGTCGGCAAATATAGGATTAATCCCCGAATATAAAAGAAAGGCTGAAGCAGCCTCTTTTAGCCCCTCAAAACGAGCTTTTTGAGTATGTCCTGTCAGCGCGGCAGCTTTATTGGTCCATCTTTTTAGAGTCGATCCGCTCCTCCACCAGTACCATTGGTGCCGGCAGCGGCCCGTTGCGCAGTATATCGGCCAGGTCTATGGCCTCATTGACAGTGGCTATACCGGATATCTCGGTATTGCCACCAGCTATCTTGTTCATGACCCTCGGCACAGACACGACCCTGTCATCCAGAGTGATGGCTATGCACCGGTGCGCCTCCCTCCCATTCACTGACCCGTGAGCGGCAGCATCTGTCATGGCCTCCCAGTGAGCGCTGGCGTAGCGACTCATGGTGACGGTGACGTCCGGCTGTCCAGAATAGTCATACCCCTGCCTGGCATCAGTGATCATGCCGCCTGATATCGGCGCCCCATCCTGCCCTGCCCGCGTGCGGATAGCATATAGCTCATACACATCCTTCTCGCCCAGAGGCCGCAGGGACCACATGAGCCGTAGATCATTGGGCAGCAGCCGCTGCATGAGAGAGATATACAGGTCTACGGTTGCTGTGTCTTTGCCAAAGGCCATACCTATGGCCGGTCCCGGCATGAGCTGACCCTGTCCATTTGCCATAGGATTGAGTAGCATGAAGAGGGGATTGCTATTTGTAACATTCTCCTCAGGCTCCTGTGTAGCGGGCGGTGCCGGTGTGGTGTCATTCTTGTCCATTACTACAGCATCTTTAAAAAACTCCTTTGCTTCAGACTGCTTCTGCTTTGCGGTCTTCACTTTAGACTGTCCCATCACAGTCGCCAGGGCCTGGTCTACCTTCATCAGCATTGGGTAGATCTCCTCATTCTCATAGGTATCCCAAAGGCCCAGGTCACCTCTGGCCAGCATCATTTTGCGGATGCGATCGGGATCGTCAGCGCCAGTCACTGATACTTCTATGACGCCTTGTGATTTGAGCAGGCGCGTGGTCACCTCACCTACATAGGGTGTTTGGTTTTTGGGTATATGCAGTTTCACTATGTCTCTCCATGTGATAGGTGGTATCTTTACTTCAAACCTCTTACGAAGGATCTCTGTACTCTGATCCAGGCTCTGGGCAAATGACTGTCTGAGTACCGCCATGATCTCATCATCCGTACTCTGCCCGCTGATCAACCGCTGATAGCGTGGCACATAGGCAAAGACTGATGCGAGGTGGCGGGATGGCGCTACCTCATGATATGCCTGTGCAAAGACTGTAAGGAAATCAGTCCTGCTACCCGTATCTGAAGCTATTGCCGCTATATGTACTGCCCTACGAAATGCTGAGTCCGTACTATGATCTG
>JAFDYP010000409.1 GCA_018267355.1 Bacteroidota bacterium | reverse complement strand
TTGAGCTTCCTGGAGAGGTCATTGCCAGCTACCAGAGAAAAACCCATCACCGAAACCAAGGAGAGTAAAGCGAGTTTTTTCATGTTTAAATTTTGTTTAAGAGGTTCCAAATTTAGCCAAAAACTTAAGACTCTTATGATTTGTGCTTAAAAATTTGGTCACACTATTGTCAGGACTGGTGGGATTGTTAATTAACACGGCAGAGGCTGAGGATCAATAGGGGAAAGGCTTTTAGTGCGTCTCCATGTAGATTTTCAGGCTGGCCTCCTCCAGCGCTGCGCCGGCCGCCTCGTGAAAGGTGCCCGACTCGGCTATGAGCAGTACCCGGTCACTATATGGCAGTGCCGCCGCGATGTCATGGGTAGAGAGCAGGACCGTTTTGCCATGATCTGTGGCCAGCATACGCATGGTGCGCAGCAGCTCCGCTTTATTCTTATAGTCCAGAAAGGCGGTAGGCTCGTCCATGATGATGACAGGGGTGTCCTGCGCTATGGATTTTGCTATCAGGGCCTTCTGGCGCTCACCATCGCTCACCTGGTTGATCCTTTTGCCGGCCAGGTGCCCTATGCCGGCTATGCCTATGGCGCGGTCTATGGCGGTCATATCAGTAGGGCTGAGCCGTGCAGCCCAGTCGGTGTAGGGGTAGCGGCCCAGCGTGACCAGCTCTCTGATCGTGATATACGGGTCAAAATCCCTGCCGGTAAAGACCCCGCTGATCAGCTTTGCCCGGTCCTGTGGCACCAGGGCGCTGGTATCACGGCCGTCTATCTGTACCTGACCGCCTACGGGTGGCAGCAGGCCGCAGAGGGTGCGCAGGAGAGTAGACTTGCCTATGCCATTGATGCCGAGCAGGAGTAGGAGCTGCCCTGCACCTGCGGTGAAAGTAATGCCGGAGAGTAACGCTTTATCCTTGTGGTAGCCTATGCTGAGATCGGTGGCGGTGAGCATCGTTTATTTGAAAAGTATACGCTGGCCTTTTTGTGATTCATCAAAAGTACCGTTGTCAAATACCAGATGGCCATTGACGAAGGTCTTGTGAACCTTACCGGTAAACTCATACTGCTCAAACGGCGACCAGCCGCACTTGTAGTAAATATTGTCGGGAGCTACGGTCCATCTCGTAGTAGTATCAAAAAGCGCCATGTCAGCATGGTAGCCCTCGCGCAGGTAGCCGCGCTCATGCACATGAAAGCACTCCGCAGGCGCATGGCACATCTTCTCTATGATGCGCTCCAGAGAGATCTTGCCCTGATGGTATAGCTCCAGCATCACATTCAGCGAGTGCTGCACGAGTGGCAGGCCGGCAGGAGCAGAGAGGTAGGGTCTGGCCTTCTCCTCTGCGGTATGCGGGGCGTGGTCTGTGGCGATGATATCTATACGGTCATCGAGCAGCGCCTTTAGCACAGCTTCTTTATTCATCTTCTCTTTGATGGCAGGGTTGCACTTGATCTTATTGCCCAGGCGGGCGTAGTCTGAGGCGTCAAACCACAGATGGTGCACGCAGGCCTCGGCGGTGATACGCTTGTCACGCAGCGGTGTTTTGTTTTCAAAGAGGTCTGTCTCTATGGCCGTAGAAATGTGCAGGATGTGCAGGCGTGTATTATACTTTCTGGCCAGCGAGATGGCAAAGGACGATGACTTATAGCAGGCCTCAGCATCACGTATGAGCGGGTGAAAGGAGGCATCCATATTGTCGCCATATTCTTCTTTATACCTTTCAGCATTGGCTTTGATCGTCGCTTCATCTTCACAGTGCGTAGCTATGAGGAGCTTTGCCTCTGCAAATATCTGCTCCAGTACACCGGGGTCATCTACCAGCATGGCACCCGTGCTGCTACCCATGAATATCTTGATGCCGCACACATCGCGCAGCTCTTTGGCACGCTGCTCTCGGTCTACAGCTATCACCTCATCAAAGTTCTCATTGCTCACACCCATGAAGAAGGAGTAGTTGGCCAGGGCAGTGTTGCGCCCTATCTCATACTTCTGCTCCAGCAGCTCACGGCTCAGGGCGGGAGGATTTGTATTGGGCATCTCCATAAAGGAGGTCGTACCACCCGCCACTGCTGCGCGTGACTCGGTATAAATATTGGCCTTGTGCGTGAGGCCCGGCTCCCTGAAGTGTACCTGGTCATCTATGATACCCGGCATGAGGTAGAGGCCCTCGGCATTGATCTCGTTTACCTTGTGTTTCACATCAAAGGAGGGGTCTATGCGCTCTATGCGCCCCTGACGGATCAGTACATCTCCCGAGGTGATGCGCCCCTCATTGATGATCGCTGCATTCTTGATGATATGGTCTGCCACTGCTTGATTTTTGTGGCGTAAACTTAGGCAATAATCGGCGGTATCGGCACCCTTTTATCCATAAAACGTATAGCCCCAGTGCAGTAGGGACAGGTCGCGACCTGTCCCTGCAAGACAGTCTTTTTCACCAATAAAAAAAGCCGCAAGCGGTGTGCGCCTGCGGCCTTGTATTGCTATATGTATGTTGATGCGTGATGGGCCTTTTGCTGTAGTGACAGGTCGCGACCTGTTACTACTTTATACCGCAATGACCTGCTACTCTTTGATATTGATCTCTACGCGGCGGTTGGCGGCGCGGCCTGCGGCAGTATTGTTATCCTGCACAGGGCGGTATGGGCCGTAGCCGGTGGCGGTCAGGCGGCCACCGCTCACGCCATGCTCTATCAGGTAGTTCATCACAGCAGTAGCGCGCTTGGCAGAGAGGTCCAGATTGGTGCGGTCAGAGCCTACATTATCTGTATGGCCGTCTATGGACACCTTCAGAAACTCATACTGCCTGAGGATAGACACGACAGAATCCAGCTCCTTATATGATGCCTTCTTGATCACATCACTACCCGTCTCAAAGAGGATATTCTTAGCCGATACGGCCAGCTTCTCCTGCACCTCTGCCTTCTTCTCCGCTGGGAGTGCGGCCTGAGGGCAGCCATTGTTAGACGCCAGGCCGTAGACGTTAGGGCATTTGTCATCTTTATCCAGTATGCCGTCTCCGTCAGCGTCAGGGCAGCCGCCATTGGCAGCGGTACCCTTGTCATCCGGGCATTTGTCATCTGCATCTTTCACACCATCACCATCGCGGTCAGGGCAGCCCTGTGCGCTGGCCATACCTGCTACCGTAGGGCAGTCATCCTGATTGTCCACTATGCCATCGCCGTCTTTGTCAGGGCAGCCTTTGCTGCTGGCGGGGCCGGCCTGGGTAGGGCAGGCGTCATCTGCATCAGTGATACCATCGCCATCGGTATCAGGGCAGCCCATATACTGCAGCAGGCCTGCTACCGTAGGGCACTTGTCATCTTTGTCTACTATGCCGTCACCATCTGTGTCAGGGCAGCCGCGCAGTTCCTTCTTGCCGGGCACGGTAGGGCACTCATCCTCGGTGTCGGGCACACCATCATGATCGGTGTCCTTGCCGCGGCCTACGCGCGCCATGATGCCAAAGGAATGGTGCATGAAGCTCGGGCGCGGATCATTGGCGTGAGGGGCTATTTTGCCGTGAGGCATATAGTCATACTGCGTCTGTACGAAGAAGCCGAAGTTCTTGACCACCCAGAGGTTCAGGCCCGCGCCAAAGTTAATACTGCCGCGCACATTGCCCCATTTATTGAGGCCGCCGCCTACGAGAAAGTAGGGGTCAAACCAGCTCTTTTCTTTCAGGATGTAGCCATTGGCAAAGCTATACTTCAGGTCTACGCCCCACTGCAGGAAAAACTTGCTGTCAGTAGAGTCAAACCTCTTGGCGGTGCCGAGGCTGAGCTGCCAGCCTAGGCTGAGGCCCCGGCCCATGTAGCCAAACATCTTGAGCTGCGAGAGGGCAGGGGTGATGTTCCAGTTTTTGTAATAGTTCTTTTTGTCATCGCCAAAGGTCATGTTGGGGCCGTGGGTGCCGATGCCGAGCAGGACAGGGTTTTCCTTATTCTGGGCGCGGGCGGCCACCATACATAGCATCAAAACGACTGTGAGGAGAGTGTTGAGTTGTTTCATCGGGATGTATTTGGTTTGCAATACTTGGACACAATAAAAATACCACAGTTCCAGTCATATACCAAAGATTTATTAACATAAATGGGTTTAGCCTACGACGGATGTGCAGACTTACAGATGTATGGATTTTATGGTAAAGTATTGTCCTCTAGATAACACTATAAATCTCCCTAAACTAACTTTTTTTGGGGACTCTACTTAAAATATGGGAATTTGAAGCTAACTCTT
>JAFDYP010000408.1 GCA_018267355.1 Bacteroidota bacterium | reverse complement strand
GCAAAAGCGCTATACCTCTGATGGCCCTACTACTGCCGGTATGCCGCCGGAGTCTCCGGGCCGTGTAGGTAGCTGGGTAGGCTGGCAGATCGTACGCCGCTTTATGAAAAACAACCGCGGCAAAGTATCTCTGGAGGAGCTGATGACCAAATACAGCGCAAAGCAGATATTGGCAGAGGCAGACTACAAACCAAAATAGCAGAACCGGGAAACAGTGAATAGCAGCGAAGCAGCAAACAAAGGAGAGAAGAACAGTAGCAAGGTAGGTCGTGCGCTCAATTCGGGTATGGCTTTTATCATAGCCTATCTCACGGTCATCGTGTTGTTTTATCTTTTTACAGCTGTGGTAGGGCGTATGTTTGGCTTTGATCCGCAGATATATGTTTACGGTATCCGCTTCATAGTGGGTCGCCACCGGTGGTCTACGGGCAACGCGATAGTCATATGGAGTTCCGGTACATTATTCCTATTGCTGCTCGGGCGTATATGCATGGCTCTGTACCGTACGTTTAGCGAGCGGCTTATCTTGTTTAATCTGGTAGCTCTCTGGGCGAGTATCATAGCCTATGCGCTGGCAGCGGCTCAGACATTGTTTCCCATCTTGGCGGACTATGATGAGACATCACACTTCTACACCAATCTGGCCATTGCTTTCAATTTTGCCGGAGTGCCGGTATGGGCTTTGTATGTCATCAGCCTGGTGTCTCTGGTATGGCTGGCGACCGGGGTTTCGCAGATCGCCCGCCTGTTCCTTGCCTTTTCTTACTCTTTCTCCAAGGTGAACAGGAGGAGCCGCAGGCGGAAGTATTTTGTAGAGACGGCTCTTTTGCCTTTCGTCATCGGGAGTACTATCATACTCATCTTTTTCCATCAGACCTATCAGTTTGACAATTTTGACCTGCAAAACCTGGTCTATACAGGCGTGATCCTGCTGGTGCTTTTACTGGCGCTGCTGCTCGCCGGCATGACTGAGATCGGCCAGGATGATGTGATGCGCTACAAAAATCTCCAGCAGCTCAATGCGGTACTTTTCGTGGTCATGATGGTCATGCTGATCGGCATGGTAGTGCTGAGCCATGGTATTTATCTCCCCTTTTGATGGCATCAAAAAAAAATGGGATCCGAGGATCCCATTTGCTATAGTCTTTTGAATTTTAGTTTTGCCCGTTGCCCAGAGGATTCGGTTCACTCTTGTCCTGCTCCTGAGGGCCGCCTTCGCTCTTGTTTTTCTTCACCGGCTTGCCCGATGGTACCGGTGCACCGGCAGGCGTAGGGGTTACATTGTCAGCCGGAGTTTCATCTATTGCTTTTTTGTTCCCGCCTTTATTAAACTCAAATGTCAGCGAGAAGCTGAATGTATTGTCCAGCGGGTTGCGCTGATTGGAGGTCGGTACCAGGTAGGACATGTGCAGGGTAGCCACATTATACTTGATAGTAGCACCTACGGTTAGGAACTTACGGTTGCCCTTGGTAGGGTGCTCATAGAAGTAGCCCATGCGCAGGCCAAACATTTTCTTGTAGAAATACTCTGCGCCTACACCTACTGATATAGAGTGCAGCTCCTCCATGGCACCACCCGGAGCATCGTAGAAAGATGAGACCACACCTGAGATCACACCCTGATTTTTGTAGCTTGTACTCGGTTTATTTGTACCACTGGTACTGTCATATACATATTGTGGTGTAGGTACGAGCAGCTTATTGACATCTACGTATGCGCCTACCGTATGTTTGTCCTCGCGGTCCAGGTGTACCTTATAGCCAAAGCCGATACCGAGATTGGCCGGGAGGAAGTCCTTCACCACATTGGAGGTATAAGACATCTTGCTACCCAGATTGGTGATGGCTATGCCCCAGAGCAGCTCATGGCTGATATCGCCACCTTTTTTATTCTCAAAGTGCTTGTCTACCATGGCTGTGATATCTGCCGCGCCAGCTATACCAGGCTTATTGCCAGGGATCACCGTGCCTGCATTTGGGGCGATGTTAGAGTATATGAAACGAAGTGTAGCACCTACAGCTGCTATATCACCAAAGCGACGGGAGTAGCCGGCATCTACAAAGAGTTCATTGGGGTGTACTTGTATGGTATTATTGCCGCTCTCATCCGTATACTGTATCTGGCCCAGGGAGAAGTAACGCAGTGACATGTGTACTGTCTGTACCTTCTTGATCCTGTAGTAGCCGGTCAGGTTGGCCAGGTAGATATCACCTACCAGTGACTTGAGCCAGGGAGTAAAGGAGAGGCCTACACCAAAGTCTTTGTCTATGAATGCCATCTTGGCCCCGTTCAGCTGGGCGCCGTTGGCATCAGGGCTGATAGCTATACCTACATCTCCCATACCCCCCGATCTGGTATCACCTACTATGCGCAGGAATGGCACAGCCGTAGTGATCGTATTCACCTTATTGGCCAGCTCTGCGCGGGTCACTGTGCTCTGCGCAAAGGCACATACACTACCCAGTACCGATACCACCACCAGAAGGTATTTCTTTCCGTTAAACTGCATTTGTTGTTCTTATTATGATCGAATTCTTACAGGTAGATATGCTTCATGCATTGATTATGGTGGACGGCAAATCTAACCTTTTGGCCCTTCTTTGCCAAGTTAT
>JAFDYP010000407.1 GCA_018267355.1 Bacteroidota bacterium | reverse complement strand
GCGCTTTGACAGATATGTAGATAAACTACGACGGGAGAAAAATGCTATAGACTATGTATCTGTCTGCACGCCCAACTATCTGCACGACGCACATATACGATTTGGCCTGCGCAGTGGAGCAGACGTGATCTGCGAAAAACCACTGGTGCTCAATCCGTGGAATATAGAAGGACTGAAAGAATATGAAAATGAAACCGGCAAGAAGGTTTTTAATATCCTGCAGCTACGCCTGCATCCTGCTATCATAGCTCTGCGCAAAGAAGTGGCCAACAGTCCTAAGAACAAAATATATGAATTTGACCTGACCTATATCACTTCACGCGGGCACTGGTACTACACCAGCTGGAAGGGAGACATATCTAAATCCGGAGGTATCGCTACAAATATCGGCGTACACTTCTATGATATGCTATCATGGATATTTGGCCCCGTGAAAAAGAATATCGTGCATGTCCATACGCATGACCGCGCTGCGGGCTACCTGGAGTTTGAGCGGGCGCGTGTCAGGTGGTTTCTGAGTATCAACTCTGATACGATCCCCGCAGCGCTCAGGGCCGCCGGCAAGCGTACCTATCGCTCTATGAATATCGAGGGCCGGGAGATAGAATTCAGCGACGGATTTACCGACTTGCATACACGCAGCTATGAGCAGATACTGAGTGGAAACGGATTTGGCCTGATGGAGGCGTTGCCATCCATACAGATCGTACACGACATACGCCATCAGGTGCCTATAGGCCTGCAGGGAGATTATCATCCTTTTGCGGCACAAGACCAGGCTCCCCATCCTTTTCATTCATAAAGATCACAAGAGGATGTGCGGTATAGCTGGCTTTTTTTCTACACATAGACTCTGGTCTGAGGCTGACCTGCGCAGCATGACTGACTGCCTCTCCCATCGGGGACCGGATGCAGATGGATTCTATCTGGACCGGGAGCACGGCCTGGGTCTCGGGCACCGCAGACTCAGCATCCTGGATCTGAGCACCGCCGCCAATCAGCCCATGCCTTCACACGATGGCAGGTACCAGATCTGCTTCAACGGTGAGGTATATAACTTTAGGGAGATAGCTGATCAGCTCGGCATCCATACACATACTACCTCTGACACGGAGGTCATTCTGGAGGCATTTGCCAGGCTGGGCACTGATTTTGTTCATCTGCTGAATGGTATGTTTGCCATTGCGATCTATGACACTCAGGAGCATACGCTATATGTTTTCCGTGATCGACTGGGGGTCA
The DNA here is from genome assembly GCA_018267355.1 of Bacteroidota bacterium. GTDB lineage: Bacteria > Bacteroidota > Bacteroidia > Chitinophagales > LD1 > UBA1941. The sequence goes on along the minus strand of JAFDYP010000407.1, from coordinate 1,498 downwards.
AGCCCGTGATCTACTACTGGCACGACGGCAATTTTGCCTTTGCCTCAGAAATAAAGGCGCTACTGCGACTCAGTCAGATCAGCCAACATAAAAAAATAGATAAACAGAGCGTCTATAATTTTCTATATGCCGGCTATATACCGGGACCGCATACTATCTATCAGAGTATATCACGCCTGCCTTCGGGCAGCTACGCCGTGATACGTGACGGGCAGCTGGACATAAAGAGTTATTGGCAGCCGGAGTCAAAGATCGCTACTACCGTGCTCAGTGATTTTCAGACTGCCAAAAGTAGTCTGAAAGAATTGCTCGGCAGTGCTGTGCGCTACCGCATGATCAGTGACGTACCCTTCGGCGTTTTTCTCAGCGGAGGCATAGATTCCAGTACGGTAGCTGCTATCGCCCAGGATGTCTCAGATGAGACCATCAAGACTTTCTCCATAGGCGTGAAAGACGATAAAATGGACGAGTCGGCCTATGCACGCCGGGTATCGGAGCATCTGGGCACTGAGCACTATGAGTTTATCGTGTCAGAAAAAGAATCTCTCGAGCTAGTAGACCGTATACTGACCGCGTATGACGAGCCCTATGCTGATTCATCTGCTATACCCACTATGCTGGTATCGCGTCTGGCGCGCCAGCATGTCACTATGACACTGAGCGGAGATGGCGGTGACGAGCTTTTTATGGGTTATGGTGCTCACGCGTGGGCGGAGCGTTTGGATACCCCCTTTGTCAAGCCTTTGCGCCAGCCTATACGCACTGCACTCAGCCTGATGAGCAACCGGTATAAACGTGCAGCCGGGATCTTTGACTACGATGATGAGCGCCACCTCAAAAGTCATATCTTCTCCCAGGAGCAATACCTATTTTCCGATAAGGAACTGCATCGCCTTATGCAGCCAGCATATATTTACCCTCTGATCTTTAATGAGGATTTTACCGGTCTTGCGAGACCGCTTTCAGCCAAAGAGCAGCAGGCACTCTTTGATATCAAATACTACCTCAAAGATGACCTCCTGGTCAAAGTAGATGTAGCCAGTATGCAGTTTTCTCTGGAGGCTCGCACACCATTTCTGGACTATAGAGTCGTAGAGTTTGCGCTCAATCTCAATGAGCAGCTCAAAGTAAAGAACGGGATCAGCAAGCATCTCCTCAAAGAAGTCCTCTATGACTACGTACCCCGTCATTATTTTGCCAGGCCCAAAAAAGGGTTTTCCATTCCACTGATACGCTGGCTGCACAAGGATCTGAAGTATTTACTCGATAAATACCTCTCCCGGTCTGTAGTAGAGCAGGCTGGATTTGTAGATTATAGCGAGGTAGCGACATACCTGCGCAGATTTGAAGCTGGTGAAGACTATCTCTATAACAGGCTATGGGCGCTGATGCTACTACACAAATGGAGCAGCCAGTAGCACGACCTAAAATTTAATATGGCCTCAAAAAAAGTACTATATATCTCTTATGACGGAATGACTGATCCGCTAGGACGCTC
>JAFDYP010000406.1 GCA_018267355.1 Bacteroidota bacterium | reverse complement strand
CCTGCAGACAGGTCTGCGCGCCTGGCGCAATTCTTTTTTTTCTTATATATATAATATAGACCCATCCATAGGTTTGTTCACTTTTGATATACAGGAGCATGAGGCAGACCTCCGGAGCCGGTGGTGGCATACAGTCATATCTCATCCCTGGCTCTACATCCGCTATCATCTGCTCATGTTTGGCTATCTCGTAGACAATGAAAACTTTAACATGGGTCTTTGGAGCGGGCTGAGGGATAGCCATGTCAATCATGCGCATATCCTACTGGAGCGGACCCCCTCTGTAGACTCATTTCTTTCGCAGCATCGTGGCCGATATGCCTATACAGACGGCTATCTGGAGCTGGAGCAGGACGACTCGGTGATCAGCTCCGCAGAGAGCGTCTCGCTATGCCGCCTTGTAGAGCCACGTAGGGAGGCAGATGTGCGGTGGATGGTATGGTATTCCAACATTCCGAGGAGTGTCTATATGGTACGAAACGAAAGAGCGGAAAAGTATGTGGAACCTTTCATGCAATGGTATATGTCACATTTCAGGTGGCTCAGTTGTATTTTCCCTTTTGCATTAGCCCTACCGGCGTTGTTGATATGGGGGAGGAGGCGTATAGCAGACCGCTATCTGCGCGGAGTGTTTATCCTGATCTGTATCGGGGCACTGCTGCATATCTCTCTCAGGGCATTAGTGATTACCGATCCCGTATTCAGATTTGGGGTGCTGACTGTCTTTCTTACTTTTTATGCTATGACCATACTGGCGGGAGCCATACTGAGAGATGAGTGAGCGCTCACTCATCATACTGAAAGGTGCCGGGGCTATCGCTGTTGCATTTTTGCTGGCATTAGTGCTATTGGCCGCTTTGTCACAAGTGCGCGTCAGCTTGTATATCAGCGACATATGGAGAATAGAGGTGGCCATATTCCAAGGACTATTGGACAGTACCCGGCTGAGCTTTGATCATCTTTATTATGTACATACCCTTTTGCTTTATGGGTTTGCGCTGATAGGTTTTGCTGTTGTGTTTTATGGCTTGTACCGGTATGCCATTTGGGGGTTACTTCGCAAAGTCCGCTATAGTACAGGTGTCCGGTTATTTTGGAGACGTTATTCCGTTTTTACCGGTCTGACGTTGGTTTTCTTTTTGCTGCTCGCAGTAGCTGAGATCAGGGCTCAGGCATCTTAGTTTCTGCCCTGGTAGCAAGTATATGGGCAATGATTTCACGCCGGCACATCCGTCTATCTCCTATATACTGCTGGCAGACGAGCGAGGTATGAATTACTTTAATGAGGATTCATTTCATAATCATACGGACACTACCCAGTTTCATGTGAATGAACAAGGTTTTCCAAATTGGTTCGATTTCGCACGGCCGGTGGTCGACTCTCTTTGCAGCCTGACGCCTCACCACAAAAAGAAAACACTTTTCCTAGGTGATTCTTTCGCCGAAGGTGTGGTGGCCTCCAGTGCAGACAAGAGTTTTATGGAAATATACAGGCACCTGGATCCGGGCAGGCTGGTGTGCAATACAGGCATAGGGGGAATGGACCCATCCAGTATCGGCTGGTAGCCGAAAAGTATATTCCGATACTGGCACCTGATGAGGTGGTAGTACTTTTCTGCGGATGGAATGATCTGATCATGGCAGACAGGCCGGTACTGCCGTACCTGCCAGTACTCACACACATGAAGGATGTAGGTGTTGTATTTAATGTGACCCCATACAATGTGGCCCGCACACCTGAGCAGGCATATGCGCACTACCGTCAGAAATTCTCACTGATGGAGCGCACAGATGCGGTGGCACGGTTCTGCCGCCAGACCTGTGTGAGCACGAGGTTTTATTATGCCTTTTGCCCTACAGAAGATGATCCGAGCGTACGGCCTATAGATTCATTTGTAATGTACCGAAATCTGAAGCGCATAAAAGAGGTGTCAGATAGCGCAGGAGCACGTTTCACCATACTCTTCATCCCTACTCCTGATATGGCTGATATGGATAGTCTCGCCTATGCAGGCGCGTATGCATGGGCATTTCGCGATCTCTGGTCAGCCGTGAAGCTGTGCCCCCGGGGTATGATCCGGCATAGCGACTGTAGTACCAGTCTGGATTATCACTTCAATGATAGTGGGCAAATGAAATTTGCAGAATATATGAGGCGAGTTTTGGCGACTCAATAAACCTAAGCGTTTGTATCTTCTTCTGCCAGCATGTCTTTCAGCTCTGGATATATGCCGAGGAAATCCTCCTCTCGTATGCGGTCTACCTGCCGGATCGCATTGGTAAATTGCAGCAGCAGATGATCCTGGCGCGAGTTCATCAGGTTGAGCGCAGCAGCTATATGGGATTTTATTTTTTCGGAGCCGGCCAGCGAGTTTAGGTAGTTGTGCTCAAAGTCTGCATAAAGTTTTGTCACCTGCTCTTTGAGCGCCGGGGTGAGATTGGTCACTGCAAAATACCCCGGATAAAAAAGCAGGTACATATTCACCCGGTCGGCATCTACCAGTTTTTTTGAAACCAGGTGCCGGTAGAAATCCGGTATGTGAAAAATATTGAGAATACTTGTAGTGATATTGACACCGAAGTAGAGATTGGGGCACTGCGCCTGTATAGCACGGATGTTTTCCTCTATCTGCAGCCATTTTTGCCCTTTGCGCTGATAGTCTCCCTGGCTATCCATGCCATCCAGGCTGGCCCATACATCCACTTGCTTGAATTTTTTCCAATATTCCACTACGTTATGCCGCTTAAAGCGTAGCGTAGACAGGTTCGTATTGTAGGTCAGTGTGATGTCTGTTTTGCCTATACTGATGAGGTGCTCCAGTACATCATAGTGCTCCTCCATAAATAAGGGCTCCCCCCCGGCAAAATGGAGTCTCTTGACGCCGGGCATCAGTTTCTTGAAAGACTCCCAGAATACGGATATCTCAGAGGCGGCTTTGATCTCTTTGGCGCGTTCTACAGGTGCTATTCCTAGTTTAGCCTCGTCTTCATACCAGAGCGTGCTATACTCGCTACTGCAGATGCGGCACTTGTAGTTACACTTATTGGAGAAGCGGATATCTATGATCGGGACAGTAGGATCTGGCAGCGTGCCGTCAGCTTTGGTCTGCTCTACGCGATGGTAATAGTGACGGAAGTCCTTGTTGTACTGCATCCGCTCGCTAAACTTATCTAGCTCTTCATACTTATAACAGTTGCCACAGATAGAGCTTTTCTCCCCATTCAGCATGTTTCTGCGGAGTTGTTTCATATTTTCTGAGTTCCATGCTGCACTTAGGTCGGGGTTCTGACGCAGGTCACCTATTTCATTGCCACCAGATATTGATGACATGCAGCAGGGCATTACCTTACCATTGGTCTGTGCGTGGAGCTGGATCCACGGAGACATGCAAAATACCTTTGACTCCTCAAAGGGTTTACCCTTGCGCGAAGACGAGCGCGTAAAAAGGGCATCCAGCTTATTTCTTATACTCACGGTGTCTCCGGTCTTTCCTTT
>JAFDYP010000405.1 GCA_018267355.1 Bacteroidota bacterium | reverse complement strand
GAGATAGAAATAGCTCTCCGGTAGTAATGATCAGATAGGCCAGCAGGAAATATGCGATAGGCATATAGCCGGTAGTACTTCCCACCTGACCACCCAGATAGAAAGTAAGGTAACCGGCCCCCACAAAAAGAAATGCAAGCCCGAATTTAACAGGAGTGTTAGGCTCGATATTTCTTCTGGTCAGAAAAGTCCACATCGCAGCAAAAAGCGGGGTGAGGAAAATGATGTAAAAAGGATTTGTGGCGTTATTGATCATGGCAGATGGCAGCTCATGACCAAAGACGTGCATATCTACATTGCGCTCAGCCATCAGATTGAGCGACCCTCCGCTCTGCTCGTAGAAGCCCCAGAAAATAATAGTAAATACGATGAGGATACAGGCAGCCCAGAGTTTGCGCCTCGAGGCCTCATCAAATTTGAAACTTTCATAGATCACATAGACCAGCGCAGCCAGGCCGAGCGGATACAGTAGTACAGACATGATGCTATGATACTTGACCAGGCCCAGCATGATAGGCACCAGCAGGAATGCGCCGATATACAGTGCCCACTCCAGGGAGAGCACACCTCCTATTTTAGACGATAGTTTCGCGGGATCCGGAGAGTGGCCCTTGTGCTCCAGTACACGATGGAAAAGAAGAAAATTGATCACGCCTACTATCATAAAAAAGCCTGCAACTCCAAAGCCCAGGTGCCAGCATTCATCATGCCAGGTACCCCCCTCCAGAGATCCGAATGTCGTAGCTATTTTGTAGGCCACAGAGGCTATGACGCCACCGCGATCCATCAGATGGTGCAGCACCACACCTCCCTTCTGACCCAGAAAGCCGCAAATCGTACTGCCGAGGAAAGCGCCGATATTGACACCCATATAGAAGATGGAATAGCCGGCATCTTTGCGCGGATCATCTTTCTGATAGTACTGAGCCAGGAGGCTGGAGATATTTGGCTTGAAGAAGCCATTGCCTGAGATCAGAAATCCCAGACCGAGAAAGAATGTGGTACTCGAAGGAATAGCCAAAACCAGGTGCCCGACGGCCATCATCAGTCCACCCAGTACGATAGACTTGCGAAAGCCGAGTATCCTGTCTGCCAGCCAGCCACCCAGTAGCGGCATAGTATAGACCAGGGCATTGTAGACACCATATTGCAGGTTGGCATCCTTGTCAGGGAAAAGCAGGATGTGTGTCATGTACAGTATGAGTAGTGCGCGCATACCATAAAAAGAGAAACGCTCCCACATCTCTGTAAAGAACAATAGCCAGAGCTGCTTGGGCTGCTCCCGGCGATTGATGACAAAGGCCACACCTATCATGACGGCGCTGAAGAGACTACCTATCACAATGAGCAATATGTCAAGCCACATATCCTGATCCATGCTTACAAATTTTGCCTAAAGTAATCATAAAACTATAATCTGAAAGTCACACAGTCATAATCCTACCGCTTTGTCACACTCACACTTATCTTCTACCTATTTACCTAATACCAGTTGTCTTTTAACAGATGATGAAACACACTACATATAACCTCGCACTACTTTCATGGTCATAGCCCCAAAAACATGAAGAATATCCATACGGCAGTCTTACTCATCTCGATCGCCTGCTTCGTAGCTGCATGCTCCAAAGAGAGCCCGGCCACCGGCAATACAGGTACCGCTAACAATTTTGGCTCCTATTCTTTTGACAGTCTCAGCCATACAGTGCGTAGTGCTGTCCAGTTTGGACAGGCCCTTTCCGTGCAGGATTACTCCGGATCTATGGTGCCATCCAATAATACTAGTGTCGTATTTTACTTTGCTACCTTTCCTACCCATAGCGGCACCTATCATATCGTACCAGGCAATAGTACACCATCTGTAGCCGGGGGGCTCTCCATCGTGTACGGCAGTAGTGCGCTGGGATCTAACTATCAGACCGGAGCCTCGTCTATGGGCACGGCCACAGTCACGATAGACTCCCTGGGCAAAGTGAATATACTGATAGCTGACCCTGTGAGGCTCGTGAGCCAGGACAATGCTGCCGACAGCGGTTTCTTTACTGCCAATGTAAGGCAACAGTAATCTTACATATATGAATGGCGTGCATTTGTTGCAATTAATTGCAGCCGGATTTGGACCGCTACGCCTGTATCACTTTTTGCATTACATTCACCCACCTAAATCAAAATATACCCATGCTACAGCTCGATAATGGAGCCTACAACATAGGAGGCGTAGACGCCCTCTACCTCTGCGAAAAATACGACACCCCTCTCTATGTCTATGATACAGCCATGATGGAGGCCAAGTATAAAAAGCTGAAAGGAAGCTTCAAGGGATTTGAGCCGAAGATCAAATTTGCCTGCAAGGCGCTGAATAATATTAATATCCTGCGCTTCTTCCGCAGTCTCGGCGCAGGGCTGGACTGTGTATCCATACAGGAGGTATGGGTGGGACTCAAGGCGGGCTTTGCACCGCATGAGATCATGTATACTCCCAACTGTGTCTCTATGGAGGAGATAGATCTGGCTGTCAAAGAAGGCGTGCAGATCAATATAGACAATACTTCTATCCTGGAGCAGTTTGGCACTAAGTACGGCGCGTCTGTGCCTGTGTGTATCCGTATCAATCCCCACCTGATGGCAGGTGGCAATATCAATATTTCTACCGGCCATATTGACTCAAAGTTTGGCATCTCTATCTATCAGATGCGACATGTAGAGCGCATCGTGCAGAGCACGGGCCTGCGCGTCAATGGCCTGCATATGCACACCGGCAGCGACATCCTGGACGTAGATGTTTTCCTCCGCGGTGCTGAGATACTGTTTGAGCAGACTGCATTTTTCCCCGATCTGGAGTTTGTGGACTTTGGCAGTGGATTCAAGGTGCCGTACAAGCCGGATGATTATTATACTGATGTAGCTGAGCTGGGAGATAAGCTGTCGGACCGCTTCATTGAATTTGAAAAAAGCTATGGCAAAAAGATAGATCTCTGGTTTGAGCCGGGCAAGTTTCTGGTGAGTGAGGCGGGTACTTTCCTGGTCAAGGTCAATGTGCTGAAGCAGACTACCGCTACCGTCTTTGTAGGTGTAGACTCGGGCCTCAATCACCTGATCAGGCCTATGCTGTACAACTCGTACCATCACATACTGAATATCTCAAACCCAGAGGGTAAGCAGCGTATCTATACCGTGGTGGGATATATCTGCGAAACGGACACCTTTGGCTGGGACCGCAAGATAGCAGAGGTCAAAGAAGGTGACATCATCGCCTTCCGCAATGCGGGTGCCTACGGCTTTACCATGGCGAGCAACTACAACTCACGCTTCCGCCCGGCAGAAGTGATGATCAAAGATGGTAAAGACTACCTGATACGGCAGCGCGAGACGATAGACGACATCCTGCGCAATCAGGTAGAGGTCATTTAGTAATATACGTTTTAGAGGTTTTTTAACAGGAAAAAGCCGATTTTTAAGATATTCTTACCCGTGCTGAATACTAAATCAGCAAAGATTTTATATTTGCTTCATAATCATTAACCAACCAAAAAGACAAACAAATGAAAAATGTACTTCTGGCCGTAGTGGCTCTGTTCGTAGCGTTTGGAGTTAGCGCTCAGGTGCCAGTTCCGGATTTCAAAAACCAACCAGCACTCCTGAAAGATGGCAAACTGGTGAAACTCGAAAAGCAAAACTCTGAGATCAAGGCCAAGGTAAATGGCATGGGATACGGTGGTACCTCTCAGATGCTGACCATAGATGGCGGTAGCTCACCGGTGACCGCAGGCTCTAAGGCTGAGTTTGTAGTAAAGGTAGATGCAGATGCAGACCCTGAGACTGTATTCTATCTGGCCAAGTGCCTGGAGCACAAGAAAGTGCGCGAGGTAGAAGTAGGCAAGACCAGTGCTTTTGCAGCATATGGTGCTACCGGCAAGTCCGTTAAGCGTTTCCATATCAAGCTCAACTTTGAAAAAGTATCTGATGGTGTATACAAGATCACTTGCGATGAAACTCTCGAGCCAGGTGAGTATGCATTCGTACCAAATGCAGGTGGTGCTGCCGGCTCTATGAGCGCAGTTT
>JAFDYP010000404.1 GCA_018267355.1 Bacteroidota bacterium | reverse complement strand
ATCTGATAGCAGCAAATAACTCGGCATGGGCCACCACATATGCTGCCATCTGCTCCCGCTCGGCATCCATGATCGCGTAATACTCATTATCCAGCGGCTCAAACTCTGGATGGTCCTGATATATTTTGGCAAACTCCTGCAAGGTCTTCTCGCGCTCCAGTATCTCTTTTTTCTCTCGGTATAGCGACCTTGCCCGGTCTATGATCTCTGCTGTACCTGTCAGTCCCCACTCACGTAGTACTTCACTCAGCGGCGTCTCAAAGATAAACGACCCGTAGCCATTTTCTATCAGCTGGATGATGCCGCCATTGGCTACCTGTCCGTCCCACGCCTCAAAGCCCAGCAGGATATTCTGCTCCGTATTGAGCCGACCCAGCTGCTGTGATGAGTCGGCTGTGAGTATCACTCTATATCTGTCGCAAAGCGTCCATATCAACTCTGCCGGGTCTGCTGCGAGTGATTCAAGCTCTTGCCGGGTCATGACCGGTTGCGTAGCAATCATAATCTGTTATTACTTTTTCTTGGCGAAGCCAAAATCGATGCGGTAGTAAAACAGCGGCAGGAAGCCTAGCTGATAGATCACCTGAGGCTGTGCAGAGGAGCTGATGTACTGCAGGCGCAGGATATTCTTTTGGCCTGTCACATTCACCAGGTCTACACCTACCTCCTGCGTCAGGTGCTTGCGGCTGTTGAAAGAGTAGTTGATCTTCACGTCAAAGCGGAAGTACGGCTTGAATTCAAACTTATTGCGTAGCGCATCCTGCACCACAGGCTGTCCGGCCTCCATAGATTTGGTCAGGTCAAATGGCGTATAGCGTTGTCCGCCTCCAAAAGTTACCTTGCCTCCTATGCCGATCGTATTCAGGCGCTTCTTGCCCCATTTGAACTCTTTGGTGCCCAGCACATTCATCACATAGTGGCAGTTGAAGTCAGAGTTATACCATATACCGTTAGATGCCCTGTAGCGAGCATCGTACAGCGAGCCGGAGAACATGGCAAACCAGTTATGCGTGAAGAATTTCTCTACTGTCAGCTCTATACCCATGTTCCGGCCTATTCCTTTATTCACGAGCTTGCCAGGGAAGAAGCGGTCAAAGCCGGTGCCCTCATTCAGGATAGAATAGGATGAAGCAAATGTATCTACCGGCAGGTCGAATATGTATTGAAAGTACCCTTCCACTTTGATACGTACATCCTGACGGAAGAAAACATCGTAGCTGCCCACTACATGGAAGGAGCGCGTAAAACCGAGATCCTTATTTCGCAGCTTTGTATCGCTTCGATCCGTGAAATTGTCTCTCTGGAAATAGGCATAGTAAGGTTGCGTCTGGCTATGGAGGCCCGTACCCAGCGCGATAGATTGATTGGGTTTAAACTGGTACTTGATCGAAGCCCGTGGCTCAAGGCTCCAGCTCCAGTTCAGCGTGAATAGCTGCCCATGCAGGCCGGCAGTCATGCTTACCTTGCGGGAGATATTATACTTCCACTGCACGTAGGGTAGGAATAGGAAATGTACCCCTTTATATTGCAGCCTGTACTCCCACTGGTAGCGCTGCTCATTGAGGTTGCTGTCCAGGTAGTTGAAGACCAGCATTTGAGAATTCATACCAAACCGCAGGGAGTGGCGGGTATTCAGTTTATAGTTTCGGTAGAAGTTTCCGCTAAACCGCGACTCTACAAATCGATAGCCCATCTGCCTGTACATACCATCCACCATAAAGTTTCCTGTCGTAGAGTCTACATGCCTCACTATGCGGTTATAGTGGTCGCCTATGGTAGTGCCGGATGCTGCAAATGTGATCTTAGAGTAGCATTTGTCATTGATCGGCCTGGTATAGCTGATACCGAATATGCCCAGACCGGAGCGGAACCATTCATCAGTGTTATTGGATGCGTAGATATCCTGACCTCCCGGGCGTACATCGGTGCTGGTGATAAACTGGATCGTACTATACCCCGCTATGCCAAAGAGCGAAATGTTGCCCTTTTTCAGCGGAAAGTTCAGCTTAAAATTGAGGTCCTGATAATGCGGTACGGCGCTCGTCCCTATGTCTACGCCCATCTTGACCAGCAGATCGAGTGTAGAGTAGCGGTAGGCAAATTGATAGCTGGATTTCTTTTTGCGGTCTATCGGTCCCTCTGCACTGGCCTCAAAACCGAGCAATCCCCACTGCAGGGATGCTTCATGCTTTTCGTCGTTTCCGTTCTTAAACTTGACATCAAATACCGCCGCCAGGGCATTGCCATATTCTGCCGGGAAAGCACCCGTGAGAAAGTCAGAGTTGGCCAGCGATTTATTGTTCAGTACGTTCACCGAGCCACCAGTGGTGCCGGCTATAGCGAAGTGGGATGGATTGGGGATATCTACATTCTCTACGCGCCAAAGCACGCCGAGTGGAGAGTTTCCGCGTACTACGATGTCATTGCGCGAGTCATCGGTACCGGACACACCGGCAAAGTTTGACGCCATGCGCGCGGGATCCGAGCGGCTGCCGGCATACCGAGTAGCCTCCTCAACTGTAAACTGCCGCGCACTGGTCTGGGCCATATCGTTGATAGACTCCCCTCTGCGTTTGCCGGCGCTGACCTGTACTTCATTCATCTCAGATACGGTAGGCTCCATTTCTATACGGAGTACCACCTCCTTGGCAGCCGTCACAGGCATATTGGGCATGGTCACCTTGTCATAGCCTATGTAGGATGCGGAGACATTCACACGGCCTACCGGCACGTTTTCTATCCTGAAATATCCTTTGTCATCTGTAGCTGACCCACCTATCAGTTTGTCGCCCACGTGTACCGCCACATTGACCCCTACCAGAGGTGTATTGGACTCACGGTCCATGACTGTACCCCGCACTATCTGTGTGATAGTATTGGTTTGCGCTACGGTCAGCCCCGAAGAGAGAAGTACCAGATACAATAGTATAGCTAGCCTCATGCAATGATATGTATGTCAGAAAAGATAGAGGCTTATGGTTTTACCTCTTCCACCTTGTCCACAAAGTAGTTGGTCTCGCCCTGCCATACGAAGGCATGCTTGATCTCACGATAGTGCAGGCTCACATTGTGACCCTCCAGATGCGATAGCTGATCTGCTACAGCCTGGTCCTTTACTGAGAAGTCCCATATATTATTGATCAGGCCTACTTTGGGATCAGGGTTGATGCCTATCTGATTGACCTCTCCCTCATACGTTTTGAAGAGGTTGCCCTTCTTGCTGAATTTGATCAGCACCCCGGCGCGATTCCCTTCACTATAGGTGAACTGCGTATAGGCATAATATACACCAAGTATAGCCAGCAGAACGGCTATGATGATAGGTATGGCTTTTTTCATACAATGGAAATTTT